>CAYMLT010000075.1:0-11461 GCA_964391265.1 uncultured archaeon | reverse complement strand
GAACCAGAATCTTCATTCCATGATGCTCTATTATATGTGTAACTTTCATAGTTCAAATCTTCATTTTGATCAAGAAAGTGTGCGCTCCAACCATAAAAGCCATCTATTGGTCCAAAGGATACATACGTATTTCCATTTGGATCAGTGACTAAGTTGTGTTGAAATATTTCGGCCTTTGTTGTTACCATCGCAGCCTGTGCGGAAAAAACAAGAGGGCCTAGTAACGTAATTAACGCAATAATTGTGAGTACAACTTTTCTCCCATTCTGCATGGGGGGTCTCCACCTCTCTTGTTACACCGTATCGGAAGGATAAAACCTTTGTTCATATCTGGGAATGATAATAAATCCCGTATTCTTAGCAGGCAAATAGAAAAAGAAATGAGATGGGCCCAAAACAGGACCCATCAGCTTGGCAGATTAGATTCGGCCAGTCTTTCTTGCGTATACTACAACAACCACTACAACTACGACAGCTACTAGACCGACTCCAACAATAGCCAGTCCACCCATATCAAGGGGAGTACCTGCCGGAACTGGAACGCCGCCTTCTCCATAGTACTCAACTGATGGCGCATAGACATAATCGTTGGTTACAAATGGAGTGATCAACACATCCAAACTACCCTCATCTGCAAGTGTTCGGTCCACTTCAAAGACAAGAAGCATGTTGGAACTTATACTGCCGAATTGAAATGACGCTTCAGAATCTGTTGAACCAGCAAAGGTACTGCCGAGATCAAGCCATGACAATCTTTGGGGTAGTCCTGCGACATCTTGATAGACGTATGCAGTAAAGCTGTCTACATCCTCAACATAGATAGAGAAGTTGAACCATGTATCAGCAGGACAGGAAACCTCCATAACATAGCGTTCGTTGTTATCGCCAGGGTCACTCAAAGTTACATTGTTCCAGACTGGTGAAGAAGCAACAATAACTTGTGAAGTACCGTTGATATAGGTGTCGCCATCTTCGTAGAATGACACGTCGAAATCACAAGTGTATGTGTTGTACCAATCACTAACATAACCGGCTGTATTATTCTGTGCTTCAAATGGTGCTACTGTAATAATTGCGAAATCATCCGTGAACATGGAGTAGCTTTTACTGGATGTACCGAGTTCCCAAGATGTTCTGTTTGTACCATACGCATGCCAATATACACCATCCTGTCTATTACCAATATGATCGGTGTTCGCACCAAAAATCTGGCCGCCAAGATGATTCAAGATATCGATATCCGAATTCGTTGTAACATTCGCTTGAGTTGTTAAAGTAATATTGAATCTGTAGAATGTCATTGGATCAGTTGGAACTCTCATACCAATTATACTACCCACATCCACAGAAACAGCACCAGCGCCATCAAGAATTGGTCCGAGATTGAAATCGTACCAACCTTCTGCGCTATTGCTTTGTGCATCAGCCAGAACCAGATAACTTCCTGCAGGTATGTAATATGTTGGTGCACTTGAAAATGCAGAGGTATCACTAATCGACGTATCCCAAACAGCCTTGTTTCCGTCTATTGTCCAAAGAGACCAACCGAAACCAGAGGAAACCTCTGTGGAATTGACCTTAAGAACAGAATCTTGGCCAAGGTTTAGCCTGTATAGGAATTGTCTATCTTGGGCTGCCTTATTCTCAATGTAGAATTTCTGATTGAGTGGAAGATTTGGTGCATCGGCCATATTATTTGTAAGCACATACGATGTCTCGTCCATTCCTAGAACAGTCAGGTAGTATGATTCGTTTGCAAACGACATGTAATAGAAAGCATCTGTGTAGGGACCTAGTTCAGCCATCCATGAGCGATCTGTTACACTATCATAGTATGCATCACTTGTAATGCATATCCAAGGTTCGTACATATCTGTAGATAGTGCCGTAATCTCTGGCAAATTGAAGAAACTTCGAACAATACCAGGAGTTGTAGAGTTTGAGCTTACCTTGTAGGTTATGGCATGTGGTGCCTTTTCCCTGAACACAACACTACTATCTTCACCAAGGAAGATTTCACTTCCTTCAAGAACTCCTTCAGCCATTTCACCGAATGCAAGATTAATTGGTGTCACGCTCTCGAGTTGGAAGTTAACAAGAGCTCCATTGTAATCACCATTATAGAATTCAAAATAGAGAGTATATGTTCCATTTCCAGTTGTCTTAAACGGACAGACTTCTATACTTCCGTCATCTAAATACCAATCAGCAAGAAATCTACCGTGAGGATCGATAACCCCAAAATACATCTCAATATCATCCTGATATGAACCAACAGTCAAATGGAAGAATTCCTCATCAGTCACGTTGAATGTTCCAAAATAGGGCATGCCTGATTCCATGAATACCATATCCTCCTGACCAATGGTCACCGGAAAGACGCCTCTTTGCGAATCAAGCCTGAGAGAATAATCATCCGTTGTATTTTCGAAAACAAAGAAACTATTCAAACTATGACTGGTATCAAGCCAACCCCAGTCGTCAGACCCAGGATATCCTATACCATCCACGAGCCTATGAGCAGGGCCCGCATATGAACCAGAGATAGGTGTCCATGAAACTCGTTCATAGGTATACCTATTGTAATTCACATCCTCATCTTGGACAAGATAATGATCATTGAATCCACTAGAATCCTTATCACCAAATGAAACATATGTATTCCCATTTGGATCTGCCACAAATTCATTTTGGAATATTTCAACTCTTGTTGGCACCATTGCAGCTTGTGCAGATACAACAAGAGGTCCTAGTAGCGTAATTAACGCAATAATTGTGAGTAGTATTCTCCTCCCATATTTAACCATGGGCGCGCCACCTCTCTGGTAGCCACTGTTCGGAAGGATAAAACCTTTGCGAGTATGGAGTTGAGAATGAAAAACTGGGAATTTATACTTCTTCGAACTCATCTCGCTGCAAGGTTAGCTTTCTTGGATTAGCCAAGAGGCTTAATTCATACCTATGCAAGGGGGGACCTTCGCCCTTCTTCTTCCATTGATTGAGACCGTTCTTCAATCTCTCACGGATCTCGATACGATATCGAATTGCAATTGAGAAAGCTTGAAGAATTCTGCAGAACCACACATTATCGGCAAGAACCTCGTCTTTGATTTTGACGATGAACTCACCACCAATATCTCCGAATTTGCTGTCAATATCAGCCACTTCCACATCATGTGAAAGCAGAACTACCTTGAAGTCATCGCCTGCGGTAGCCCGTTTGCCTTCGATTTTGAATACTTCAAATGTGCCATTGGGACCAGGCAGGAAGAATCCATATACTTCAGTGGAAATACTTCCTCGATACATCTCTCGGATGTATGTTACAACCTCATTTTCCTTTGTCATGACGGCGAATGCGATCTGAGGTTCTCCCATTGCATGACTCATAGCGTATTCATCAGCAATCATTTCTTCAATGGTACCAAGCCAACCTCCAGAGTCCGAAAACATCTTCACAACGAATCTCTTGGACATCTCATTTGGAGCATCATTCCACATTGATTGTCTCAGAACCATGAATCCTGATTTCTCAAGTGATGGGAGCTTACCCTCGCCATTCTTTAATTTTGCTTCTGATATCCTACCAATAATATCTGCATCCTTCGTAAATTGCCTGCTTCGTGATCTCCACTGGTCTGTTTGTCTAATACCTATTTCGTCGCCATGGATGTTGGACATGAAGAGGTCCTGAGAGAGCATTTTGTAGACGGTTCGACCGCCTCGTTTTTCATCATCTGTCATCATTATCAACTTCTTTTGAGGTTGTATCCATTCTCACAGGCTCCGTGATAAGTCTTAGGTCATCGTTCAAACCAATAAATGGGAGACTATTGATGAAATCATAAGGTTCAAAGCGAAGTAATATCGGTCCTAGAAACATGCAGCTAGGTCAGATTTACAAGATGATTGTTGACATGGGAATCGAAGCTGATCCTCGTGGAAGAGAAAAAGTGAATAAAATCCTTGAGAAATCAAAGAAATCGCTTGAAAAGTTAGAAGGGAAAAAGCGGGAATTTGCAGATACCGATGTCACATGGAATCCCTATACGGACTGCCGGCTTCTTTATGGCAATGAAGATAGGGAGATAAAATCAGTTCTTTCGGGTATTGATATCTCACCGGGAGAGATTGTTCTTGCGGACAGATTAGCAGACAAGGGAGACCCAATTGACCTTGTGTTGGCGCATCATCCCCATGGCATCGGTACATCTAAGCTTGATTTTGTCATGAGGCTACAACCGGAACAATGGGCATCAATCGGAGTACCGATTGCCCAGGCGGAATCTGCAATGGCACCTCGGTTGAAGGAAGTCCATAATGCGATTAAACCGCGAAATCATACACAAACAACCGATGCGGCAAGATTGATTGACATGCCATTCATGTGTTCGCATACCCCTGCCGATTCATTGGGATACCAGTTTGTCACAAAGTACCTAGAAAACAAGAATCCCGATACACTAGGAGATTTGCTAGATACATTGCTTGAGATTCCAGAGTATCAGCAAGCTGAGAGAGTAGGTGCGGGTCCAGAGATTCTGGTGGGTAACTCCTCAGGAAGCTGCGGCCAGAAATTTGTTTTCTTCACTGGGGGAACCTCGCCAAATACAAGGGCAATTGAAGTAATTGCAAGAGCTGGCGTGAGCACAATCATCACAATGCACATGGGTGATGACTTGAAGAAGCAAGCTGAAAAAGAAGGGCTCTACGTTGTAATAGCAGGACACGATAGCTCGGATTCAATCGGAATGAACATGATTCTAGATGAACTCGAGAAGAAGGATCTCAAGACATATGCCTGTTCAGGTCTGTTCAGACACAAACGGATTTAGTACAGAAATCTATGTGTTTGACATAACACAACAACAGAGTAATCCTATGCTGGTATTAATCTCATCCCGGAGAAGAGAGAACCGAGAGAGTACACAGGGCGTACATGTTTGGACCCACAAGGGGTTTGGAGATAGAGAGAACTGCATAATACAGTATTCGGATTCGGACTTGTACGCCCTCCACACTTCTTTTCTCGCTGAAAAGATATATCAGAACTCAAATGACCTAACTCTTTCAAAATCATCGATTAATAAAAGAGAAGCTGCCTTGATTTTAATCAATGCAGTATCTTCTTCTTCCAGAAATTCTGAGAGATAGGGATGTTTCTTACGTAATGAATTAAGGTACCCAATTGTCTCAGAACCAGTGCATTCAGCTGCTGTTCCAATGACCGTTACAACTGTGGTTTTCATTAGATCAAAGTTCTCATTATCACGATTATCTATGATTAACGATACCCTAGAATCATGAACAATATTGTGATACTTTCTTCTTGCTCGTTTTGTTGCGAAGAATATCGTGTCCAATTCACGGGTCACATCAAATGATACAAGACATGAATATGGTTCTTTTGGGCCAATAGTACTCAAAACAGCAACTCTCTGAGAATCGAGCATCTCCAGTATCCCATTTCTCGTTTCAGCATCAATTGGATCCATTCTTCTAACCCCGATTCCACAGATACCTATTCTCTTGTACGTTTTGCTGGACTATGATCATGTCCGGATGTGCCCGATTTAGTCATTCTTTCTGGGGATAGCAGTTCATCTAATAATTTCTCATCAATTAGCTTTTCTTCAAGGACAAGTTCCCTGATTGATCTACCTGTTTCAAGTGCTTTCTTAGCTATTTTCGTTGAAGCTTTGTATCCAATGACAGGATTCAATGCGGTCACAAGACCCACACTCCTATGCACTACATCAAGGCCTTCAGCATTTGATTTGATGCCTACAATACATCGTTCAGTAAATATTGGAATTGCATTCTTGAGTATCTTTAATGATTGAAAGAAATTATATGCTAGAACAGGTTCGAACGCATTGAGTTCCAATTGTCCTGCCTGTGCCGCCATTGAAATAGTTAGATCGTGTCCCATTACTTGATATGCGACCTGTATGATCATCTCAGGAATAACCGGATTGACCTTTCCAGGCATAATGGATGAGCCGGGTTGTACAGGAGGGAGTGTGATTTCATGAAATCCACCAACTGGTCCTGACGATAGTAGTATAAGGTCGGCAGCAATCTTCGCAAGATTCAATGCTAGAACTTTCATGAGTGCTGAGGCATGAACAAATTCGTCCGAGTTCTGAGTATCGTCAATCAGATTTTCAGCAGTCACCAAATTCGGAAGCCCAGTCACTTCACGAAGATATGTTTCGGCTAGTTCGATGTACTCTGGGTCAGCGTTTAGTGAAGTCCCTATGGCTGTAGCTCCAATATTATGGGTTTTCAATAGGTCAATGGATTCCACAATCCTGACCAAATCTCGCTTCAGTGCTGCAGACCATGCGGAGAATTCTTGTCCCAGTGTGATTGGTACTGCATCTTGCATTTCGGTTCTTCCCATTTTCAACGTGTCTTTGAATTCTTCTGCCTTCTCATCAAAAGCAGCAACCAGGACCTTTAGCGCCATGGCGAGGTCTTTGAGCCCAAAAGTTGTTGCAATCTTGATTGCTGTAGGATAAACATCGTTTGTTGATTGACTCATGTTCACATGGTCATTTGCGGAAATCGGTTCTATAGAATTTCGTGGATGCCCAAGAATCTCATTTGCTCGTGAGGCTATTACTTCGTTTACGTTCATGTTCGTAGAGGTTCCAGCTCCACCCTGAAGCATGTCCACTACGAATTCATATTCGAGGCTCCCATCTATGATATCATCACAGGCTTGTATGATTGCAGAGGCATACTCCTCGGATATATGACTAAGGTCTCTATTTGCTGAGGTACAAGCCTTCTTAACCATGGCAAGAGATTGAACCAGAGTCGAGTACTTGTAAAGACGAACAAGCGAAATGCCAAAATTCTCCTGAGCTCTCAAAGTCTGTACGCCCCAATATGCATCCTTGGGAACTTGCCTAGCTCCAAGAAGGTCACTTTCCTCTCTAAATTCAGGTTGCTCTTCATTCACCGATATTCACCTGCAGCTGATGAAACTTTGTTATCTGAATTAGCGTTTTAATGTGTTGGAAGGGATTAGACTAGAATCCAGCCGCCTGCCCATCCTTTCTTTGATCAGAACCAGCAATCCACACGTCCTCCAATCGAAGTATTACTTGTCCTCCCCCAAATGCAGACATTGTTTCATGAACCAATTTGTGGCCTTTCAAACGGAGTTGTCCTTGGACATCTGCTGGAATTGCATTCTCAAGGCCAACAGTGTTTTGGACTTGGTCGTGATTGAAGCGAGGATGTTCCATTGCCTCTTGAGGTGACATATTGAAGTCAACAAGATTACTCACAAATTGGGCATGTGCCTGAGCCTGATGCGCACCACCCATAATTCCAAAGACACCGTATAGGTCATCATCTAGATAAAGTGCACCGGGGATGATAGTGTGAAAGGGTTTCTTGCAAGGGCCATACTTGTTTGGATGATTGGGATCCAGAGAAAATTGACTAGCCCTGTTTTGCAATTTGATTCCGGTACCTCTAGCAACCAACCCACTTCCGATTCCCATGTAAAGGCTGTTTATGAAAGAAACAGCATTGCCTTCACCATCGGCAGTGCAAAGATAGACTGTATCGGGACCCTGTTTCATTTCAAGACTATTTGTATCAAGAGAGGCATTTGGGTCGATGAGAGTAGACCTAGACATTGCGTATTCCTTTGAAAGCAGGTCATCCAAAGGAACATCATAAAACGCCGGATCAGCGTTGTGACGATGAAGGTCATCATATGCCAATTTTTTGGCTTCTATCATAAGGTGATATCTTTCTGTAGAGAGAGGATGCATATCAGGTAAGGCGAATTCCTCCATTATGTTCAACATGATAAGTGCTGCAAAACCCTGTCCATTAGGAGGGTGCTCGAATACCTCAATACCTCGATAATTTGTTGATATGGGCTCCGTCTTCTCGGTATGATGTTTTTCCAAGTCCTCAATTGTGAGAAACCCTTCATCATCTTGCACTGTCGATACTATCGCTTCAGCTATCCTCCCGGTGTAAAAACATTCTATGCCATTTTCGGATACTTCATCGAAAACTCCCGCAAGATCTGGATTCTTCATTATGACTCCGACTCCAGGAATTATCCCATTAGGATGGAATATACGCCGTGCATCGTCATTTCGAAGAACATTCGGGATGGACCGCCAGTGTTGAGCCAGAAGAGGAGAAACAGGAAAACCATCCCGCGCATATGCAATAGCAGGTGCCAAGACATCCTTTAATTCCAGATTGCCATGTTCCTTGATGAGAGTCCCCCAAAGGTGCATTGCACCAGGAACGGATACCGTGGGTCCGCCACGGAGAGGCATTTCTGACCATCCTTTCTCACGCAATGTTTCAAATGATGCAAGAAAACCTGAATGTCCAGAGCCATTATAGCTTAGAGGCTTGCTCATTCCGGACATATGAACCAACGCAAATGCATCACCACCACATCCGGTGCTGAAGGGCTCAACAACATCTAAGGTAGCCGCAGTTGCTATTGCAGCATCTATGGCATTCCCCCCCTTTTTTAAAACCTCAATACCTGCTTGAGTTGCAAGTGGTTGTGAAGCTGCAACCATTCCGTTCTTGGCGATAATATCAGACCGACCAGTCTTTCTTTGCCAAAACATAAGCTCATCCTCCATCATCTAGTTGAAGTTGTGTTTAAAGGGTACCGCCTTTTTTTCTCATTCAAGCCAGTATCCAGTACACCTATATTCGTCAATCCTTTGCGCGTCATTATTCAGGCTCCGTAGTAACGAAAGGCGTTGTTCATTCTCTTTGGTAAGTTCAATCATTATTAGTATTAGATGCATGGTTCTGGTTTCATTCTAATCAGAATCTATTCGTCCTTTTCGGAAAAAATCTTATTATGTTTGATAACAATCTTGCCATAGAAATCAAGTGGGTCTGGCAGCCCTAGAATTGCTTCTTTCTTATAGAAACACATCGCGCTCATATGTGCATCTAGCATTCTATTGATTTCATTCTCAAACGGTATGATATGATCGATTAGATCATGATCAAAGAAGAACTGCATGTCGATTATGGTGATTGTGCTTAGACTCATTTCACTTGCATGCATGTAAATCCCATCCCAGGTATCTATTGCTTTTTCCAACGAAAAATCATTGTCATTAAAGGAGAAATTCTTAATATCCACAATCCGAAAAACATCTTTGTTTTTCAAGGATATGGCATCAACACCATTTGAAATGAGGAAATCCTTGACTTCATCTATCTGTTCATCTGAACACAGATACAGAATAAAGCTATTGTTTTCCAAACCATCTTTAATGAAATTTGAAAGGACTTTTTGCTTTCGTTTCTCGTCTTGATACACCAAGAGAATGCTTTGCGCACTATGATGTTTTTCAGAATAGTTCGTAGACCGTTCACTAATCGAGATTCCTTCTACCGTCTTCCATTGTGCCGATTGGTTCCAGGCTTCCTCAAATTCTCGTTGTACCAGTGAAACAAGGTTGGGGTTTCTTGTGAATAGATTATGAGCATTTGGTTGGTGAGAGGATGAAGTGATAATTAATGAGGCGTTGCTATCAACTATGACAAAATTGGCAAAAAGATCTGTAGTGTATTTCAATTCAATTGATACTTCACCAGGAAATCTTCTATTCAGAATCTTGGGAATTCTATCTTTACCAGAGGTAGGATTTGAGAGCATTCTAATTTTTCTCCCACGAGCTACCGCGTCTTTTAGGAGTTCCCCTTGAGTAGACAAGAACCAAATCAAGTTGGGACGCTGGTAAAAAACGTCTATCTGTTTTTCAGATTCTCCTATCATCACATGTAAACGAGTTCGAATAGACTCTTTTTCTTCAAGAAGAGCAAAATCATCTTTTTCAGCGGATTCAGAAGACAAATCAAGCCCTGTCTGTGCAAGGTATTCTTGGATCTGGACGCTTTTATCGACAAGTTGAGAAATCCTCTCTTGCGCCTTTACACGTTCTGAACGAATTAAGGAAGACATTGCTGATTTCACATTGGGTGTACGTATACGCATAGGCTTTCCCATGAGTCGCTCCACTAAACCAATCTTCTCAAGATCTGGAAGCAGACGATAGATTTCTTCTCTACGGACTCCGGAATGCTCTGCAATTTCCGAGATAGTAGAGGGTCCTGCCTTCGCAGTTGAGAGATAGACTCTTGCTTGGTTTAGAGTCAAACCTAAATCAGTTAGCATTTCAATATTGATTCCATATCTCTCGGGTATCACAAATCCCTCCATGAAATCCTCCTTGCTGTAGCTGGGAAGCTACAATTACTTGCACTTAATTAAACTCTCCTATAAACTGCTAGTAACAAGATAAGGAATTAGAAACATTGACAGGAGAGGAATTACAATCAATGTCGACTCGAGAAGCAGAAGACAAGGATATAGAAGAATTGTATCAGAACCTTAAGTCGAGTGAAGCCGGGCTCACCACCTCACAAGTAGAATCTAGAAGAGAA
Organism: uncultured archaeon; assembly: GCA_964391265.1. Taxonomy (GTDB): domain Archaea; phylum Asgardarchaeota; class Thorarchaeia; order Thorarchaeales; family Thorarchaeaceae; genus MP5-2226. The sequence goes on along the minus strand of CAYMLT010000075.1, from coordinate 994 downwards.
GAATTCGGACTCAATGCCATAACAGAAAAGAAAGTAAATCCAATCATCAGATTTCTGCGTTATTTTTGGGGTCCAATTCCCTTCATGATAGAAATAGCAATAGTATTGTCTATCATTGTTTCACATTGGGAAGACGTAGCAATTATTGGACTCATGTTGGGCATGAATGCAGTTGTGGGATTCTGGCAAGAAAGCAAAGCTGGTGATGCAATAGAGAAACTCAAGCAAAGACTCGCCCCCTCTGCCCGTGTTTTTCGTAATAACAAATGGAATATGATAGATGCGAAAGAGCTAGTGCCGGGTGATATTGTCCGAGTTCGGCCAGGAGATACAGTGCCTGCAGATCTTAAGCTTATCGAAGGAGATTATCTTACTGTAGATCAATCAGCCCTTACAGGAGAATCGCTACCAATTGATAAAAATGAAGGTGCCATAGCATACCAAGGTTCTGGTGTTAAAATGGGGGAGATGAAGGCTCTCGTACTTAATACTGGAATGAATACATATTTTGGCCAAACAGCAAAACTCGTTGAAGAGGCTCATACACAAAGCCATTTTGAAAAGATAATAATGAAGATCGGAAACTATTTGATTGCCCTAGCTGCAATCCTTGCTTCACTGGTTTTAATTAATGGACTTCTCCGCGGAGACGGAGTCTTTGAAACCATTACATTTGTTCTGGTCCTGATTGTCGCTGCGATTCCAGTCGCATTACCAGCAGTGCTTTCTGTTACAATGGCTGTTGGCGCACTGGCATTAGCAAAGAAGGATGCAATAGTAAGCAAACTCTCAGCCATTGAAGAGATGGCGGGTGTAGACATCCTATGTTCCGATAAGACTGGCACAATTACGGAAAATAAATTAACAGTAGGTGACATCATCACTTATGATGCAGAAAACAAAGATGAGGTGTTACTTTGTGGTCTTCTTGCATCACGTGAAGAGAATAATGATCCCATCGATGATGCTATTATTGCAAAGACTCAGGAAACGA
>CAYMLT010000074.1:11269-11480 GCA_964391265.1 uncultured archaeon | reverse complement strand
AGTGCATAGTAATTGCCTAGCCAAAGGGGATTTTCACCGACTACTATTGGGTTGTTGTCCTTGTCTTTAACAAACCAATCCTGCTTATCTTTGAATATTTCAGAATGTTCTGATGCTACAAAAGGTGCTGTCCAGATTCCTGCCTGATATCCTCGATCCTTCACCTCTTTGACAGTGGTTTTCAAACCACTTGCGAAACGAGAATTCTCCT
>CAYMLT010000074.1:0-11259 GCA_964391265.1 uncultured archaeon | reverse complement strand
TCTGGATCCATTCAATACTATCACCGAACCGATTTGCTAGGAAGTCAGTATTGGCAACAATCTCACCTTCATCTGGCATCGTATAATAGAAATACCAACTGCACCAACCCGTGGGCACATTATACCATATGCGTGCGTTCATCCGAACTGCTGTGAAATCTAAATATCGCTCAACATTCTCTATTGCATTTTGACCATACAGGACAAGCATTTCCTCGGACATTAGTGAGTCCTTTTCTGTTACTGGTATTTCGTCTGTGTGAGCTGTTGCCACCAATGCAGCAAGTCTTGAGGTTTCCTTATCTCTTCCATTTGCAGTGACAGTAGAAAATTGGTCCGCATGTGTAGTGAATCCTATAACAAGGGACTCTTTCGTTTCAGTGTTGTTGAGCACAGAATAATAATGGCTCAGATTCACGCCTGCATCAATCGGGAGGGCCTGACTTAATTCCCAGGAATGGAATCCGTTTCTAAAGAATGTTAGATTACTCATTTTCCATCCAGTAATTATTCTGGAGGCATCATCCACATCCACAACCAGGGCATCTATTCCTTTCACCTTGACTTCTTCTGACCGGTTCTTGAATTGAACAACAACTGAGAATCCTGGCATATTCTCATACACGGAGAGTTTGATACTTAGATCCGCGGTCCTCTCAGCATCCTGCACTTTGAGAATTACTGATTTCCCACGAATATCATCATCATGGAAATCCAATGCACTAAATGACTTGTAGGTCATCTGACGTGAATCGTAAACCTGTCTATCAGTATGAACTAAGATATACCCTCTAGAGAAGCATGTTTTCTTTTCAGAAGAAGTCATGGATAATGTCCCTAATCTTGTATCATATTCAACGGTCACCATACCGTTGGTTAGACGGATAGAATCATCATCACCCATCTCTACCTTACAGCTATCTGAGTCAAGGTTCAATCAAGGGCGCCTCCAGTGTGATACAACGACACACGATGGCCCTCTTATGCTTTGCCCGAAATATACCGGATTAGAGATTCTCTGCTCGTAGCATTGCATCTTCGGCTTCTTCATATTCGAAAAGTTTTTTGTGGGCATGTGCTTTCATTTCCCAGACTTCTTTGTCTCTGGGTTGCATTTTGATGTAGTGCTTACAGTATGCCTTTACCGCTTCCCAGTCATCCATTTTCTCAGCGCATCTTGCTGCATAGTAGAGCGCCCTTTTATGGTTCATCTGAGGACCCATCAATTCTCTGAAGATTACAAGAGCTTCGAGCCATTCCTCCTCATCAAAAAGCCGCACGCCTTCTTTCAATTTGATCTCCATATCGCCGTAACTTGGCATCCTTGCTGCATAGCTACTTGTTAGCATGATGGATGTACAACATATCAGAAGTGAGCCAATTAAGATACCAATGCCTAGAATAGTGCCCGCTGGTACCAAAATCCCTAGGTATCCCCAACCCCTCAGGAATTCAAGAACGATGCTTGCAACGATGATGAGCGTCCCTGCGATAACCATTATTTTAACCCGGCCTCGGCCCTCGGTTGGTTCCTCGATTGGTTGCTCTACATTCTCCATCAATGTCACACTCAACAGCAAAAATGAGCTGCACCTTTTAGGTGTAATGAATCAATCAATCAGTGCTTTTTTCTCGCAATGCATCTTTCTCTGCAAGTTCTTTGAGTGTCTTCACTCTCTCCTTATGTTGTTCCTCTGACTCAGCAGCTGCAAGTCTATCTCTGGAAACCTGAATCCATTCCTTAACCTTGCTTGCAAGATGGGGATTGAGCTCCACTGCTAGATCTGCGTATGCAATGGCATATTCATCCTCTTCTTCTATGAAATGAGCATTCGCCTTGTTGTAAAATGCCTCTGCATAATCGGGCTTAATCGCTACTGCACGAGTGTATGCATTGATTGCCTTTTGTCCTTCTGCAAGTCTTGAGTAACAATTTCCAAGATTGTTCCAGGCTTCAGCGTCATCGGGATTGATCTCAGTCGCCTTTTCATAGCATACTCTGGCTTGTTTGAAGTCTGCAATATTGTAGAGTGCATTTGCCTTGTTATACCACACCTCAAAGATTTGGTTATCGATTGCAAGCGCTTCGTCAAAAGCCTTTACCGCTTCTTCATCATTGTTTAATTCCATCAAAACAAAGCCAAGATTATACCAGCCTTCCAGTGAATCTGGATTGCTCTCAAGAAGTGTTTTGAGCATATTGACTGCACCTTGAAGGTCTCCCTTCTCAATCAGACGAACGGATTCTGCAACAAGGCTATCGATATCTCCTGTCATTGCCCGTTCGCCTGACGGAAACTGAATAAGGGTTTGCAATTGGACCTAGTCAGGTTTCTTGGCAGATCTTCTTCCAGCTATTGTAAGAAATACACCAATCCATCCCAGTGACTGAGCTGCATATATCAAGAAGTCCCAGGCAGCAGTTGCTCCCGAGAGCCAGATGAGCTGGGCCAATTTGATGATAAGACCAATCAAGCTCATCCCCACGGCGATACCAATAATGAATTTACCCGTACCAAGCCTCTGAGTTGTTAATAAATATCCTCCAACTATTGCCCCAATGCCGCCTGTGAAAGCGACTATTGTGAGAATCCAAATCAATGCATTCACAATTGGCACCATGGAAACTAGCTCGGGTATCGTATTTATTTGCTGCAAATATGTAAAGAATCCAATACTCCCTGTTATGCCTTCTATGAATAGGATAATGCCGCCAATCAGCACAAGAATGAATGATGTTCTATTCTGCATAAGAGATTCACCGTACTGGTGATAGATGACGCACCTTATCTCTGTAGTGCTAAGACGTTGCTATGTCATTTTGCAGCTTGACGCCGCTACGAAATCGTGACGGTGTGACTCCAGCGAAATTGCTCAGAAGAGCTATTGCCCGATTTATATCTGCACCAACATCATTCGGTGAATGCGCATCGGAGCCAACTGTTATCGTATCAACACCTCTATCAACAAGTGCTTTGATAAAATTCGATGAAGGTAACGGTTCAAGTTGCCCCTTTCGCCACGATGATGTGTTTACTTCAAATCCGACATTGTATTTCTTCATCCTGTTTGCCAATTCATCGATATGTGGTTTCCACAGTTCATGTATTTGGGGGCCATAGAAAGCCTCTCCATATCTTCTGTAGAGGTCGAGGTGTCCTAAAATGTTGATTACTGAGGTTTCAATTGTATCCAGCACGATTGAGAAATATGTTTCACCAATCTCCTCTACAGAATGCCTGGAGAAAATCTCTTCTGCTTCATCTTTCAGTGATATTGCTTGATGCTCGATGAGATGAACTGAACCAATTATTAAATCCCACTCGACATCGGTGAATCCTTCGGGAAGCTTGTCAATAACTCCTGGATAAATATCAAGTTCCGCACCAAGAAGCACCACTAAGTCTTCATCTAGATATCTCTCGGCTGCAGCTCGAATTGAATTCTCATAATCCTCCAACCATATCCCCGATTGAGTATTGATCATCTCTCCCTTAACTCTGACAACACAATCATCTGCCTTATAGTCAGTATCGAGATGAGTTGTAAAAGCAATCTCTCTTACTCCTTTTGCGATTGCCGCCTGACAAAAGTCATCAATGCTTCCTTTTGCATCAATTGAGTAGTTAGGGTGGATGTGATAATCGAACATCTTGCAAATCATTGAATGATAGTTTATGACTCTGACTATTGTATCCGAAGCGTACTATTCCTCAATTCCGATGGTTACTGGTGCAAGTTTCTCTGATGGTAAATCTCGAAGGAATAAACCTATGATTACAGCCAAACCTGATACTATTGCCAAGAAGAGAATTGATGAAGTAAGGCCAAAGTTGTCGCCTATCCACCCGAAAATCACAGGAGAGAGAGAACCTGGAATAGCTCCTATGGAAAAGAGAAGACCAAAGGCAAGCCCCTGTCTTTCGGTAGGACAGACTTCTGTTTCATAAGCCTGACCAGGAGGTACCCCAAAGAAGTAAATGAATCCTATAGCGATGAGAACTAAGATGAGCATTATAGGATCAAGTGACAGGTTCAGAAATAGGAATAATGGAACCATACTTGCAACTGAAAATATCATATACGGTACTCGCTTTCCAGATCTGTCAGATACTGGAGCAGAAGCCAATTCCCCAAATAATCCTGCACTCAGCATGATTGCAGTCAGGGACCCTGCCCAAACTGGCTCATATCCGTATGAGTCAACCAAGTAAATCGGCATCATCAGAGTTGCACATCTAAATGGAATTCCACGGAGTCCCATGAATATCATTGCTATCCAGAAGTTCCTTGTCCATCCAATTCTCTCCTTGGGTTCTTTGTTCTTAATTCCATTTGCTTCATCAACAAGAGTTTGTTTTGAAGCATACCTCATCATAATTAGAACCGGAAAGAAGAGAGCGATTCCCACCAAACCAAGAATAAAGATTGGCTGACGCCACCAACCAAAGATCACCAGTAGTGAAACTCCCAAAAATGGGATGATCGCCATACCAACTAAACCTCCTGCCGCATTCAACCCAACCGCCTTGGCTCTTTCGGTTTTCGGAAATTTTGCGGAGATGGCTGGAAATGCAGAAGGATGATATCCGGACACTCCAAGTCCGATAGCGATTTGCGTACCTACCAAGAACAAAAAGCTCGTTGCAAAGCTAGCAACCAACATCACAATTCCTGCAAGAAGTATACTGACAGAAATGAAAATATCACGCAGTCCCTTATCCCCCAAATGACCAACCAGAAGATGCGCAGATGTCATCGTTAGAATTACTGCAGTAGTTAAGATTCCTGCTTCTGTCAGAGTCAGACCAAATTCATCTCTAATCAACGGAAGAAAAGGCGACAGTACGCCGGTGTACACATGATTCATGAAATGCGAAACAGTGCAGGCAATGAGTACTGCATAGGAAGCTTTTGTGACTTTGGCCAAGTTCAATCTAACTCCTATAGATTGAACTGCTCGGGGGTGTGCGATATGTAAATGTGCTGATTGGTACTAATTCTGTTTGTATCCAAAATAAATACAAAATGAAAAAAAATGCGGAAAGCTGACGACCGGTTTTACGCAATCATCAGCACATCCGTCTTCGACTCGGTATTTTGTGTACCTATATCCATACAATCCTCCCTTAAAAACCTCCGAAACTAAGCAATCAAGGTGTAATTGGAAGCACAATACCATTCTGGGCATAGGCAAACTGGTTTTTCTACAAACTCGAACCCTCTAAGATGCGAATTATCTGTTCTCCCATTTCTACATTAGAGAGTTCCAGTTATCCAAAGCGCTATTTTAAGAGCCAAGACATCATCCATTGATGATCCGTAGAGGTCGCGCATCCCCCAATTATCGATAAAGAAGTTAGTGCCTGTGACAACTAATCTTCCACCGGCAACTTTCTCCATAGCAACCAGCACGCTATGGCCTAAGTAACTTGCCAGACTCTGGGAACTGGAATTGAAGCTTAGTGATGCTCCCACGAAATCAAAGCCATCGATGCCTGTTGTTATCGCATGCGTTGCAAGATTATCTACAATCACTGGTCCTGAACTTCCAGCTATTCTATCGCCATTCAGTGAAATACCTGTCCAACTGAGAAACTCATTTGCTTGAGCAATATTCACAGAAGAGTTGTCTAATGCTGCAACAAAAATACCTCCGCCTCCAAGGTAGTAATCCTTGTAAGCTTCAATCTCATCAGCACTGTACCCAATAGAATACTCAATCGGGCTTGCGGGATGAGTTTCATCTATGTCCCACGAACAAGGATCAAGGACAAAAATCCCATCGAAATTAGCTAAGTAGTCTGAAGTAATTTTGTTAGAATCCCTGATTTCTGTTACTGAGATACCTGTATCTACAAGTTTGAGGTACAGCTCCTTGAACTGTCCATACACTGTATCTATGTCCCACGGTGTGTGACTGATATCAAATGCTATTTTCGCGCTAGATGTGGATGCAGTGAACGAGATGTCTAGAGAGTCATTGTGAAGTCCTGCATCAAAGAATACGTTACCTTGCAAAAGCCCTGTCAGATTATCTGGTACAATGATACTAATAGGCACTAGACCAGTTTGATTCAGTGTAACAACGGTTGGAGTTTCTATTATGCCCGCATTGGGTCCCGAAGTCTCCAAATTATATGTTGCAACGCCTGAGGTAATAACTTGCACATTGAACGTGTAATTGTCGCCGCTGAAGATTGTTTCAAAATCCAATGGCAGCGACTCAGGATTGACATATGTAATGAGCGGCAATCCCGCGTTATTAGGCGCACCGTCAACGACCTCTATTGCGCCATCTAGATTTGCCTTTCCTGCTCCAATAATATATGGAGCATATGGAAGTGATTCAGCTCCCGAGAGCAACGCGGCTGTGATAGATCCCGGTGTGTACTCGATATTGTTGGAAATACAGTGTGCAATGATGTCTGCTACATACCCTGCAACTCTAGGTGATGCAAAACTCGTGCCATAGTAAATAGCAGTAGAAGTTTCAGCAAATCCTCCTGCACAGATATCAGGTTTCATGTATCTACCAGCAGTAGGGCCGTAACTTGTATATTCTGCAGGTACATCATTTTCATCGAGCGCTCCAACAGCGATTGCTTTTGTGAATATACTTGGTGAGCTTATTGAGGTTCCTCTCGTTCCTCCATCTCCTTCATTACCAGCTGCAGCAACAACAATCACCCCTTGCGAAAATGCGTCCTCTATTGCTTGTTCAATAGGGTCTCCAAGTGTTGGTGTTGAACCCAGACTAAGGTTGATTACGCTGCAGTTTTGTTCAATCGCCCAATGGATTGCTGCTATGATTCCTCTAGAGGTCGCTGACCCATCGGAAGCAATGACTTTTGCGTTTACTAATACTGCTGTAGCGCTATTCTGCAAAACTGTTTTAGACACAATGGTGCCATGCCGAACCCGATTTCCTGATCCATCGTCTGGATTGGAATCCCCTGTGGTAGTATCTGAAAAGGAGTATCCATACATTGGCAAAATGAAACTCTGCTGAGATGCAACTCTTCCTGAGATTGTATAATCAGCATCAAGTCCCGAATCGAGCACAGCGACTCTAACACCGTCTGCAGGAGCCCCTGTTGATCCACTACCTGGAACGAGTTGGAAGAGTACAACCATTCCTGAGCTAATTACAATCATCAGAATAACTACAACTGCTGCTATCTTCTTGCCAGATGAAGAAGATGATGATTGTTCGATGTATCCAGGATCCCAATAGTATGCCATTTTATTGCCCCAATGAAATTATCTGCGTGCGGCATTTTTTCCACTGTGTGAAGATAAATGAACTTGTCGGACGAGGCGTCTCCTGAGTGGGATTCGCCAGCCGAAGCTTCAAAAGGTAGTATGTTGAGTGATGCAATATCTCGAAGCGGATTGATACAGTAGATTACAAGTTCATTTATCAATGCCGACGCCATGCACCTGTTGTAACCAATGAGGGATCGACATTGTCTGAGCAAGATACAACCACAGTCAAAAAAGCACAACCTCGGTACCATGCCATGCCGCTGGATGATGTTCTCAGGGATTTAGAAGTAGATTCTAGCATTGGTCACTCTGCACTTGAAGCCAGTGAGCGCTTGAATATTTACGGATCAAATACAATACAGAAAATAAAAGGCTCAGTGTGGAAGGTGTATCTTGCCCCAATTCTCAATTGGTTAATCAACATATACTTGCTCAGCTCATTCGCATTAGTTTTTCTTGCATTGCTCTATCCGTATATCGCACCAATTCCCACTAATCCGGAAGAAGCAGCTAATATAGAATCCTTTAGCAGTAGCCAATTAAACCAAGCAATCTTCTGGTTGGCTATTGTTTCAATCAACTGCATTGTTGCCATATTCCAGCAATTCAGAGCACAGAAGAAACTTGAAGCCCTAGAGAAACTTTCCACTGGAGACACACGTGTTCTACGAGATGGGATTGAACAGAATATTTCTCCAGATCAGCTAGTTCCAGGGGACATAATCATTCTTGAACAGGGTGACAAAATTCCTGCAGATGCACGACTTATCACCTGTTCCAATCTTACTGCCAATGAAGCTTCACTCACAGGAGAAAGCGTTCCCGTTTCAAAGGATCATACACTCTTGATTGAACCGGATGTTGCTTTGACAGATATGCGGAACATGGTATTCTTTGGAACCTATATTGCAACAGGCAATGGAAGAGCAGTTACAACAACTACTGGTGGAAACACTGAGATTGGAAAAATCCAAGGAACCCTTGAGGAACTCAACACCGGCGATATCCCTCTCAGAAAGAAGGTCAATAAATTGGCCAAATACCTTGGTATCGCTGCTGTAATCCTGATGGGTGTTTCAATAGTATGGACAATCTTTCTTGAGCGCCTATTAGTAGGGGAGCCGCCAATATCAGAGTTAGATCAGATTGTATCTACAGTATCTGATGGGATTACTAGTGCAATGACAATTATGCCAATCAACATTCCATTGCTAACTACCATTGTTCTGCTTACAGGCGTACTAGCTATGGCTAAAGCAGGTGTCATTATTCGCGATCTTTCCGCAGTTGAAAGTCTTGGACGAGTGAGTGTGATATGTTCGGATAAAACTGGTACCATGACCAAGAACGAGATGACTGTGAGGTTTGTGTGGGACACAGAGAGCCTTTACACAGTCACTGGAGACGGTTATGAGCCAGATGGACAAATAATGAGGCTGAAGGACCCCTCTCGTTTTGATGAATCTGCCCCATATGATGCTATATCCCTTGACGACCCGAAATTGCATAAAGACCTCAGACTCCTGTTAACCTGTGGTGGAATAAATAATGATTCTGAGATAATGGCCAAGGAAGTTCCTGGCCAAGGAATCATGTACATTCCGATGGGTGATCCAACAGATGCCGCCCTTCTAACATTATTCAGGAAAAGCGGGCTGAACACTGCTGAGATAAAAGAGAAATATCCTATTGAAATGGAATTCCCCTTTGATTCTGAATTTAAGAGAATGGCAAAAATATGCAAAGACGGTAAGGATTACATTGTACTAGCAAAAGGCGCAACAGAGGTCCTTTTGGCTCGCTGCAGCCGGTATGCCGTTTCAAAAAAGATGGTAGCTCTAGATGATGCAATGTCTGGAAAAATACGCGAACTGGCGGATGATTTCGCTTCAAGGGGCTATCGAGTAATCTCTCTAGCATATAAGAAAATCAGCACTCTTCCCACTGGAGAGAATGCCAGAGCCGATACTGAACAAGACTTGGTGTATCTGGGCCTTGCTTGCATTGTTGATCCTGCTCGTGAAGGTGTAAGAGAAGCCGTAAATGACTGCCATAGCGCTGGAATCAATGTGATTATGATAACCGGAGATGCCGCGGCAACTGCTAGGACAATAGCCGAGAATCTCAACATCTACAATGTTAATTCACTAGCTGTTGAGGGAAGCGAGATTGAGAATCTGTCTGATGAAAGCTTTGAGCGCGTGAATGTTTTTGCGCGTGTTAATCCTGACCATAAGCAGGTAATAGTCGAACGCTATCAAGATCAGGGTAAAGTTGTTGCTATGACCGGCGATGGTGTAAATGATGCATTAGCTCTTGCGATGAGTGATGCTGGTATCGCAATGGGAATCACTGGTACTGACGTTGCCAAAGAAGCAGCAGACTTGGTTATCACAGATGATAGTTTTTCATCAATTGTGACGGGAGTGCATCAGGGTCGTGGATTATTCAACAAGATACGAATGATGGTGTTCTTTTACATTGCGATCAATCTTTTCGAGAGCATCATATTCTTTGGAGGTTTGTTTCTACTACCTGCGGGGTTCATAATGCTGGAGAACTGGCAGCAACTTCTCCTTGTTGCGACTACTCACTCCTTCCCTGGACTGGCTTTGGTTTTTGACAAAACATCACCAAATGCAATGAAAGAAGGGCCTCGTGATAGTGAAGAAATTATTACCAAGAATCTGGCAAAGCTTATGGCAGTTGGAGTTTCCTTGATGGTGGTTTGCACCGCAATTGTGTATGCTATTACACTCACTGGATGGAATGGTCTTCTAGATGTTGTACCCGAAAACTTGACAGGATATTATACTGATCAGGTTCAATTGCCTAATTATTGGAATTTTCAAATTGTGAAATCGACAACCATGTTGCTAACCATAATCCTGCTCGTAGAAAGTACCATCGTATTGGTTATACGACGTGTCAACTCTCCCCTTCACAAGAGTATATCCGAGCCCGGGATTGAGAGATTTGCCGTGCTACTTGGGCTGATATATCTTGCATTCATATTGTTGATGTACGTGCCAGTAGCTCAAGAGATACTCTATTCATTTGGATTGGAATTCTTTTTCCTTCCACTTACCCTATTTGATTGGCTAGTATGCATTCTCGCTGCAGTACCATCAATACTTGGAATGGAAATCTACAAGAAATACCTGCGAAACAAGGATGTGACTCTCTAAGGAACTGATACAGGTAGTGTGATGTAGCTGCAGATTCTCCCTCTTGATGAGTCATTGGTGTCCCTTCTGCTGGCGCTAGGTCTATCTGGTCTACTGATTGGAGGGTATATTCGCTGGATGCTAAAGAAACGTTCTCGATTGACAGATGAAATCAATAATCTCATGTTTGTGAAGTCATCTGTTACTCTTATTGAGTTGATTAAATACACAGATGCAAGCTGGATTGACATAAAATCATTGTTGAGTCTAATCAATCGCTGCGAGAATGCATTGCTGAGTTTCTCAAGGACAAGTGTAGTGTCAGTCCCTCTGCTCAGTTCGAAACTGAGAGATACCATAGTCAATAATTCGATTCTTCATACTGATAAAGAAGCCATAAGATGGGATATTGCGCCTTCGGATATTAGCCGACTTCTTGAAAGTATAAGCGTCCGAGAAGGACTTGATATCCTTGTCACAACTAGTGGCGACTATCTACTAGTACCAAATCTCAAGAATCGCATCAGGGAATCGCTTGATCTTCAAGGTCGTGTGGATGTGGTATCTGAGGCGCAACGCTTACAGGTCAATAGCGATGAGCTTGTGAATTTGGTGAAATCTTGGGGTTGGTACACATGGCAGTCATCCTCTAGAATGATGTATTCAGTTAGATGGCTTCTCTCCACATTAGAACGAAGCGTCAGCAAGAAGGGATATCTTGACTTGGATTTCGAGTCCGAGCGAATAGGCCTCCCTGCAGATGACATTCTATCTGTTGTTAGACTCTACAAGTGGGATTTTGTCGAATCAGGTGATGGACGAA
>CAYMLT010000073.1:11297-11541 GCA_964391265.1 uncultured archaeon | reverse complement strand
AGCAAATCAAAGTCACTGAAGATACTATACACACATTTCACACCCCTGAGTTTTGCGACTTCTTCACCAATCCATGTGACATCAGCGCCGGGCGTAAGGTAAAGCATAAGCCATAGATTCTCGGTAAAACCGAGACCCTCACAGGCTACAACTGCAGAGAAGCCCTTAATGACACCCAAGTCTTCAAGTTTGCTTACTCTCTTACTAACAGTAGCTACACTCAAATTCAATTCAGAGGCAAGAG
>CAYMLT010000073.1:0-11287 GCA_964391265.1 uncultured archaeon | reverse complement strand
AAGGATGCTCTCCCATCCATCTGCAACAAAGAAAGGATTTTGACATCCGTAAGGTCGACATCTTTGTTATCCTTCAAGAGCTCCTCAAGCTCTTGCCTTGTTCGACGATATGGGCTTTCTTTCATTAATGGCACCTATTCTAACTGAAAATTCATTCACATAAATAGATAGTTACTGTACAATCATTCACTCCTCGAGGGTGGATTGATTCATACTTTGAGAGCTCCTACTTCAGCAGCAGATTGAATCCAAAAACAGACACGCACCAAGATTTCCTCCAAGAATCTCGGCTTGTCGCTAGGTTTCGCATCGTCAGGCCATCTGTTCTTACGATACTCGTCAAATTTCTCAAAGGTTCTGCCATATTGGGTCGTGAGGGGAATCTCTACATACTTGTCAGTAATTGTAACTAGAGCCCTGATGAGGAGAACGTAATCCAAATCTAATTTCATGAGCCACTTGGTAATGGATTTGAAAAATTTCCGAGAATCAACATCTTCCCATCCTAGATCCATTAGGTCCTCTCTCTTTTCCACAGTGATTCTTTCAGAATTGAATTCACATTTCTTGTCGTAGCGACATTTGGCACGGACATAGATCTTCTTGTCTGAGAACCAAACGGAAATCTCATGGTCACCTTTCTTCTGCATCCTTTCCTTATGCTTCCCTGAAGGGAATGTGAGTTCAAATACTCCTTTCTTCTTGTACTTGGTATCGTTCTTGAAATAGAGCTTGAGTGCCCAAGCTAATGGTGGTAGAGTATTTACCGGATAGAGCTCTTCTTTATCAACCATCTTGGTTACACCAATGCTAATCTGCCTGATATTTCTTAGGGCAACTTGTTGAGTAGTATTGCATGAAAATACAGAAAATCGCCTTGATCAGTTTTCAGAGGAGCGCTTCTGGACAAGCGTTCGCCCCAATTGTTCGAATATATCCACAATACCTTCTCCGGTTTTTGCTGAAGACTCGATATAGGGCATGTTATGTTTGTCTGCAAACTCCCTTCCTTCAGATGGTTCCACGACACGATCAGGAAGATCGGTTTTGTTTGCAACAAGCACCAGGGGAATTTTCTTTCCTACTGCTTTGAATAATTCTTCTAGCCATTCTTCAAGTACAATGAATGTTCGTCGTCGACTAACATCATAGACTAGAACACCACCGCTTGAGCCCCTGTAATACATAGGCCGAAGAATTTGAAAACGACTTTGTCCGGCTACATCCCAAATTTGCAGCTTCACGGTTACGTTATCATTGGGGGGAGCGTGGATATCAATATTCTTCACAGCGAACTGACTGCCTATTGTAGTCTTATAATCAGTCCTGAAGAATCCATGGCTGAATCGGGTCACGACGGCGGTCTTGCCTACTGCGCCTTCACCTAGAACAACGACTTTGAACAAGAAATCATATTCACTACTCATTGCGATACAACCTTCGAAGGATAACCTGCAGTAGGATTGGTTATCTGATGGAGCGGTAGAGGCTTACGACTCTAATAAGGTTTCGTTCGACAAAAGAGGTTCCATCAATCGTTTGAGTCTGTACATACTTTCTCATGAGTTTTGAGAAGAATAGCAAATCAGTCTGACACTTCGATATCAGTTTTCGTTCTTTTCCACCCAGTTTACAAACTTTCGGAGAAGATGATTAAATGGTTCAGGGGATTCGACCATTGGAGAGTGGTCGCCCCCTTTAACAAAAGCAATATCCGCACGAGGCAGTGCCTTCTCAAGGCTCTTTGCTACATGTGGAGGGATAATATCATCATCTTCTCCAACCATCACAAAGGAGGGCATTTCAATATCGCCTAATCTGTCAGTGATATCAAAGTCCTGACATGCCTTTAGGTCATTGAGAATCGTTGCAGGATGAAATTTGGTGACATTCTTTTGGAAATTGGCTAAGGAGAAAGTTTTGAAGTCTGCACTGATTTCTGCGATGTCGTATTTGGGAGTGTGGTCCTCAAGAGATTCAATAACCAGACCAATCCCGATTTTCGATAGGTCTAGATCAGAAGAGGTTCCCACAAGAATCAGAGCGCTAGGTTTTCTCACGTCATCACGAAGAGCGTATGACATCACAACGCCACCACCCATTGAATGACCGACCAAAACAAATTCATTCATATCAAGATGGTTCATCAAAACAGAAACCTGACCTGTGAATCCCTTTTCGATGTCTGGGGGATGTCCGATATCTTCTGACTCACCATGCCCATACAGATCGAGAGCAATAACTCGATGGGTTTTCCGAAATTCTAATAGCTGCAAAGTCCATATCATTAAGGAAGACCCAGCCCCATGCACAAAAACGATAGGTAATTTGCTACCAGTACCCTCTCTCTGGTCCAAGTCAACATAATGCATCTTCTTACCCTGATACTCGAAGAATGGCACGCTATATGACCTCAAGTTACAGATTTCTTGTATCTATTTATCCCTATCCTACTCATGCAGGCAGATTTTTCTTGAATTAGATATTTGATGCAGTGAGCACCATGACAGGCAAACTCTTTGGAACTACTGGGGTTAGAAAGGTCTATGGAACAGAATTCGATTTGGAAATGGCCCTCAATCTAGGCAAAGCTCTTGGAACCTACCTTGGTGATGGCATAGTTCTAATTGCACGGGATGCGAGAACTACAGGAGAAATGGTTGCAGATGCCCTCACCGCAGGAATCGTATCAACAGGCATCAATGTGGTTAGAGCAGGAATTATTCCCACACCAACATTGGCATTTCTGACGAGGGAGAAGGGATACTCTGCAGGATTGATGATAACTGCATCTCATAACCCACCACAATATACAGGAGTTAAATTCTGGTCTGGCGACAGTATGGGATTCAAACCTGAAATGGAAGCAGAGATTGAGAAGATATACATTACTGGAAAATTCAAAGTTGCCCAATGGGATGTTATAGGTAGTGTAACCAGATTGGAGGGCGGTGCGGATATTCACATTGATTCCCTCCTTAGACAATGTGATAGGGACCTCATTGGCTCAAAGAAGTTCAGAGTCATAGTGGATCCAGGGAATGGTGCAGCATGTGTTTTGACCCCATATCTCATGCAAAAGCTTGGGAATAAAGTTGTCACTATAAATGGACAGCTTGATGGCCACTTTCCAGGACGAAAATCAGAACCGGAAGAAGAATCCCTTGGAAACCTCATTAGAATGGTCAAGGAGACCAAAGCAGATTTGGGAATTGCACATGATGGTGATTCAGATAGAGTTGTGTTCGTCACAGAAACTGGAGAGGTAGTTAGAGGTGACAGAACAATTGCACTCTTTGCAGTAGAAGCTCTGAAGAAAGGAAAATCAAAAACCATTGTGACCACCGTCGATAGCTCGAAGGTGCTCGATGAAACAGTTGCTCGTGCTGGTGGAAATACAGAAAGAACACCTGTGGGTGATATTCAGGTTGCCATTAAAATTAGAGAGTTAGGTGCGGTCCATGGAGGCGAAGCATGTGGAGTTTTTGTATTCCCAGAATATCACTTTGCCCCAGAACCGTTCTTGGCAGCTTGCAAAGTCCTTGAGTTGATGGCGACAACCGGAAAATCATTTGGGAAATTGATAGGAGATATTCCAATCTATCCACTCATGAAAGCAAAAATAGCGGTTCCGAATGAGAAGAAGACTTCAGTCATGTCCGCGTTGACAGATGAATTACCAAAAGCAATGGGAGATGTTCAGAACGTCCTGACAGTCGACGGACTTGGAATTTCTCTTGAGCAAGGATGGGTACTCGTGAGACCTTCGGGAACGGAACCTGTGATACGTATCACTTGCGAGGCACCAACACAGGAACTTGTTGAGAACATTCTTGCAACTGCAAAAGCAGCTGTTGAAAAGGTTGTTAATTCTATTTAGACCAAACATATAATGCAAACAATCTTTATAGCGATATCAGCCAAAAATTAGATGACCAGAGGCGTTAGACATGGGTGACGACGATGATTTCATTATGGAAGAGTTTGAATGGGCCCTCAAGGATCCCACTGAAGAGAAACTGAGGGAGCTTGGAGAGGTAATCAGTATCATTACTGGCAAGCTCATTGACGCTTTTGGTAAAATCGAGAAGCGTATGGATGAGATTGAAACCTCAATCAGTTCTGTTGAATCTCAAATCAGTTCCTTGAGTGCACGAGTCGCCTCAGGAGTCACTGCCTCGCCTTCAGCTGCCGCAAGTGCAGCTCCAGCAATGGCCTCAGCACCTATGGCTCAGGCCCCTACACCAAAACCTGCTGGCGCTGGTGGAGGTATGAGCATGATGGGAGAATTAAAGTCGCTTCTGGCTGCTAGAAGAGCCAAGTCGGATACAGGAACCGAATAAATCAACTAGAGCAGTGTTCTTACACTGTTTTTGGGATAGAAAGGACCTGCATGGAATGGAATCCTGATAGTAAAAGCTTCAGCACGTTCACATGCACCTTGAATACCTCTGAGACGCGTTCGTGCATCATAAAAACTCACATAGAATCTATCCGCCTTTTGTAACTGGGACCTGTGTTTCTTCAGAGCATTCAATGCTGTTTCATAGGTTGAAGATATATCGACTAATACTTGCGGGCGCGATTGTAGACTGTTGATTTCCATATGATAGATGCGTTCAACTCGGTGTGCATTA
This sequence comes from uncultured archaeon, assembly GCA_964391265.1. Taxonomy (GTDB): domain Archaea; phylum Asgardarchaeota; class Thorarchaeia; order Thorarchaeales; family Thorarchaeaceae; genus MP5-2226. The sequence goes on along the minus strand of CAYMLT010000073.1, from coordinate 6,650 downwards.
TCGAAGATTGTTGTATGCGATGCCCACTCGACAGCTTGGTCAACCAATTCTGAACATACTACATGGTTCACATTATAGTCCACAGGTGAGTGAGTGATTATAATGGTCGGACGGGTTTCTAAAATAACATCGACGACCTCTTGTCTTAAGTCCAAGTCGATCTCAAAGTCACCACGTATTTCAGTGAAAATGTGTCTAACACCCAACTCTTTGCAAGCAGCATCCAGCTCAGTCTTTCGAACATCATTCGAGGTTAAGCAAAGGACATCAACAGGAATTCCCTCTGTGGTATGACGGGCAATTGTTCCTCCAGCTCCAAGACTTTCATCATCAGGATGCGCGCAGATAACAAGAATCGATACCACATCTGAGTCGTTCATACCAACTCTAGGATATGCCCTTTCTAATCAAGCTTTGGCAGAGATGCAATCATTGACTAGACCATTTGCCTTAAAGGCGATAAATACCCATTTCCAAATCAGGTCGAATAGTGTGAGAATAGGCGTTAATCTATATCCATCTGTAGGTGGGTCTGGGTACTTGGCTACAAGACTTGGACAGCATCTTGCAGCAAGAAACCACATTATACATTTCATTACATATGCAAGGCCTTTTTCATTGATGTGGGAACAAACAAGTGGTGTGCATGTTGACTTAGTCGATAGCTTTGATTATCCTCTTTTCAAGAACATTGGATCACCGTACTCCATGGCACTTGCATCAAAGATGGTGAAGGTGATCCGTGATGCCAAGTTGGATCTAATTCATTCCCATTATGCCATTCCACATGCCATGTCAGCATATATGGCAAGGGAGATTGCAGGAACACCTTACGTTGTTACTTTGCATGGATCTGACGTTCATACATTGGGATTGGACCCTGCTTACAAACCAGTTGTGAAACATACTGTAGAAGCGGCAAATGCAGTGACTGCAGTATCTGACTTTTTGCGAAAGAAAGCTCAAGACGAACTCGGAATTGAACAAAAAATCCATGTCATTCCCAATTTCATCAATATTGACAGATTCACTCACCTAGAAGGGATTCATTTGACAGTCGAGAGTGGATGCGTTTCTCTTCGAAAAGAAAACAGTGTGGAGGAAATTCATCCGGAGGAAAAAATTCTGCTCCATGCTTCCAACTTCAGAAATGTGAAGAGAGTAGTAGGACTCATTGAGATAATGCGAGTTGTTGTTGATCATTATCCCAGAGCAAGACTAATCATTGCCGGAGATGGTCCAACTCGAATCGAGGTGGAGAGGAAGATCGAAGAACTCGACTTATGCAACAATGTTCACCTTCTTGGTATCAAGAGCAACATGCAGGAAATAATGTGTTCCGCGGATATGTTCCTCCTAAACTCTACACTGGAGGGCATGCCTCTGGTACTTCTTGAGGCAATGTCTTGTAGACTTCCAGTGGTTACTACACCAGCAGGAGGAATACCAGAATTAGTGAGACCCGGAAAAGATGGAATGGTTACCAAAGGTTTCGGAGAGGAGGAATATGCACAGGCAGTCATCGACCTTCTCGAAGACGATTCGCTAAGAAGGAAATACGGTCTTGCAGGAAGAAAACGGGTAGAAGAGAGCTTTTCTTCAGAGGCCATAGTTTCGAAGTATGAGAAGCTGTTTGAGGATGTCATCGCAGAGAAGTGAGAGGATCAGCATGAAGCCAAGCATTGCAACGGTCTATGAGAATTTCATTTGGGCAGATGAAAAAACAGGTCTTGGAGAGAAGCTGTATGATAATCCACCAAGGAAATTGGGTAGTTTTAAGGATAGAATTCCTCAGCTTGTTCAAAAGTACCAAGAAACGGAGTGGCATAGTGAAGATCGAATAAAGAGAATTCAGAGCGCCCTGAGCAGAATCAACAAGGGACTAGGCGTTCTAACTCCCAGAATGAAGACAAATATCAGAAAACTTGGACATGGCGCAATCGAATCTGCACACCAAGCTGTTGTTTTGGGAGGGCCTAGCTTCATTTTGAATAAGGCAGCAACAGCAGAAAGAATCGCATCGCTCAACAGTACAAATGACTATCCTTTGGCTCAATTCTATTGTGTTGCCGATTATGATATAGTGCAAAACGAACTCACGCATATCAGAGCACCTCTGATGGGATCAGGTGGAACCATAGTCAGCATGCCAGTACCCAAAGAGTACGAATTTTCTCCCGTAAGTATGATACCGCTTCCAGATTATACGTGGTACGAACAAGTTGAGGAGGACATTCGCGCGGGCTATAGACCCATGTTCAAGCTTCTTGAGGGAGCTGGAAGATACATCTATGAAGAGCGTCTAGAAGACGCACTCAGCATAACAAGAAATGGATTTGTTAATGCCAAGACACTAGGAGAATGGTCCACTCGAATAATGGCACATTTATTCAACATCAAAGGAGATTTGGGTACACCGCTTTTGATTGCATCGGATCCCGAAATCCGAGAACTCTGGGCACTCGGAATGGAGATTCTACTGCAAAAGGGCAGCAGGGAGAAGTTCTTGTCTGTCCACAATGCTTCTACAGAATTGATAGTCGATAGTGGATTTGAAACAGGGATAGGATCACGTGGACGAGACTATGTTCCATTCTACTACGAATGCAACAACAAAGAGTGCTATAGAAGTAGAACAGAGCTGTCCTATGAGGATAATGGTGCAACTGCAGTGCTTTCAGGAAAGTGTCCTTCATGTGGGAAGAGTATTGAAATAGAGGTTTCAGCAACATCTCCGGACCTTAGTGATGTTGCGGTGCATTTGTCACCTCGCGTTGATACCAGACAATTCATTGTTGATACTTCTCTTCCCGTGCTTGCTCATGCGGGAGGACCCGGTGAAACTGCGTACTATGCCCAAGTGATTCCGATTGCGGCCGAGATGAATTTTCCCTTCCCGCTTTATGTCAAATACCCTCGAGTGTTCTTTAACACTCCTTGGAACGAGAATCTTGGCAAATCCCTTGAAGAGAGAGGGTTTCCAGTTCTTCATCGGTCAGATATGTTCAAGTTAATGGGAAAGGTATCGCGATTTAGAAAGAAAGAGAGATTCGAAGAGATGAATAGTCAAATAGGGGATCTGATGGCTTTTATTCGCACTACATACCAAGAACTCAACCAGAGTCTTCAAGAATTATCAAGTAGAATTGATAATACTGAAGGGAAGGCAGATGAGAATGATCTGATGATGAAGCTGGACATCGAACGGTATCTCAGTTGGGCATTTGGTCAATACGCTAATGGAAAGAAAGCTCAAGAATCTTCATGGTCTTGGATAGAATGGGCGATTAACGCAGGGTTATCTGATCTTTTCGGCCCCTATCAACGGGCATATGTTGAAGAAATGAATAATGGTGCCACACTGTTCATTAATTTCTCCATATGATGCATCCCAATTATCCGCTGCTGGAACGAATTAATCATTTTAGGTGCTCAGAAAGGAGAGTACCAAGTTTTTCGATGCCTTCGGAAATGATTTCAGGATCTCTATATGAGAAACCAAGTCGCATTGTGTTTTCCTCAATTCTACTTGGTACCAGAGCAGTTCCATCCTCCGCAAGTTGGTGACCCACAATGGGATAGAACGGTCCTCCAGGTACATAGAGTAAATCATTTGGAATAGCAATATCCTGCATGAACTTGGAGCTGTTAAATGACTCCTTGGCACTCTGCCACCAGATAAAGAAGCCTCCAGTTGGGTCAGTGCGTTCACCATCCGGAAATGATGCATCTATAGCTTTGGCCATAGCTTTACATCGTGCTTCATAAAGCGGTATTGCTGTTTTCATTGCTTCATCGATGTGATGCTGGTAGTATTCGTCTAGAATTCTTTGAACCAGTGTGGCTGTGCAGAGGTCAAGGTAACCTTTATCCTTCAGCACTTGGTCGCGTACATGAGTAGGTAGTACAGAGTAACCCACCCTAAGCACAGCGGCTTCTTTGCTTGTGGTACCTAAATATGCAACCCGAGTGTTTTCCTTATCAAGGACTTTGATGGCTTTGGGAGTATTCTTGAACTGAATTTCGGCATATGCAGCATCTTCAACCAGGAGCATGTTGTGACTCTCACAGATATCAAAGATTGCCTGCCTTCTACCCTGGGGAAGCGTTGTGCCTTTCGGATTGTCAGAATCAGGAACTATGTATAGGAGGTCGGGTATCTTTCCGAATTTTCTCTTCGATGCATAGACTGCCTTTTCTACGTATTCAGGAATCATGCCATCGAGGTCAGTTGGCACTGTAATGACTCTTGCACCAAGTTTTACGGCGGGAACTAGGAAACCAAGATACGCAGGAGAGGGAGTGATAATGACATCGCCAGGATCGATTAGAGTGTCAAGTAGTGCATACAATGCCTGCTGAGATCCGTTTGTTATCGAAACATTGTCCCATCCTGTTTCACAATCTATGGGAATGGACCGAACGTCACAAAGACGCTTTGCTAAGGTCCGCAAAAACCAAGGTTGACCACCAGTGGGGCCATAATTAAGATCCTCAAGAGCTAACTTGGGGTCTTCCTTGTATCTTGCACCAATGTCCTGCATAATCTGACCGAAAATTTCAGTAGGTATTATGCCTGGTTTGCCGCCAGCAAAATAATAGTGAACTTTGTATTTCAGAAGTGCCCGAATCTGAGATTCTTCAATAAAGGAAGTCCAACTAGAGAAGGTGTATCCCTGATCGTTTGCCATCAGAATTTGCCCCAGTCTGGGATGTACATTCCTGTACATCTGCGAGCTTTTCTCTTGTTTTCTGCCTTTATCTGTTTCTAACTCCTCCCTCTGTTGAGAGCACCTATTTGAGCGGTGATGACCACTTATGTACGTTGAAAAGCGATTTTCTAGTGCATCTCGTCAACCAGATTCCGGGCGACCGCAGCAGGGTCATCTGCATTTACAATTGAGCGAGCAGCGATGATGTAGGAAGCACCTGCATCAATTGCATCCTTGGCACTGGCACCCTGTGCTCCAACTCCAGGGCTTATGATAGGGATTTCAGCGCCGAGGATTTTTCGCACCTCACGAATTACATCAGGATAAGTAGCTCCAACAATGACGCCATCAGATTCCCAAATTCTTGCCCGTCGTGCAAAGATTTTGTATATTAGATCAACATCCTTACCCTTCCCATTTTGCGTGGCATAGAGACCATACCCTTCATTGGCAGCAGGATGGGACATATAGCAAAGGGTGATGACTCCAGTGTCCCTTTTCCGTGCAATATCGTAAACCGGTTCGAGACCTCCTTCCCAGCCAACAAAGGGATTCGCTATGACAGCGTCAAAGCCTGCATCAAAATAGAACGTCGCAATCTGGGCATTTGAATTTCCAATGTCATTAATCTTACAATCCATTATTGCAGAAAGACCGTAATCATGAATAGTATCTAGAATTTTCGGAATCCCATCAAAGAGACCAACAGGAAGCACAAGATGTCGATTGATTTTGTAAGCAGCGGCGTAATCAGCAGTCGCATTAATTATGCTTAGTGCTTTACTTTCAATCCTATCTCGTTCTGCCCGTCTAGTACTCGGTGCACACATATCAGCCACAATGTCCAGACCAATAATCAGCTTGCTCTTTCTTACGAAGCTTGCGGCAGCCAGTTTCTGTTTGTACATCATCCTCTGCTCCTAATGCCTATCCAATCCTAACGTCGATAGAACTTATATTAGATTTCATTGTATCCCAGATTGGCGAGGTTATGGTGAAACCAGATTGGATGGCAACTCGGGTTACGGTTCTACTTCTTGCAACTATAGGACCTTTATACTTCTTTTTACTGATGATGCTTCTACCATTTCAAATGATGCCTTTCAACGATGAGTTCTACGATTTCCTATTTCACTTCATCGCCGCACCTGGCGTGTTCTCTATAACATGGGTGGGTCTCATTTACTATTCTCGATTTAGGCTGGCCAATACCGTACAGCTCTTCGGAGAAACGACAACTACAGTGCCCTTGCGTTGGAGAATCTTCTATGGCAGCAATGCTGCATTTGTTATTGGCTTCTTCATCTTGCCAATGATCATTGCTCCTGTGGCAATCATATCAGGACTTATTGTTGCAGGACATGTGTTTTACAGAGTAGGGGTCGGAAAACTAGGAGGGGGCAGAGGAGCCGCGGTACTGGGAATTATTGTGGCAATTGCACTTTGCATTCTTCCTGCCCTTGTGATGATTCAATTCACTCCAGGATATTTACAAGTTTGGGATACTATTCTTCAGAGCTGGACATCCTTCTGGTTCAAAGTGGTATATGGCTTTGCACAATGCCTTGTCAACGCATTATCCTTTGGTGCACCGGTGCATTTCATCTACTATGGTGCACAGCAGTATGATCGAGGAGTATATGGCACAGTCTATACTCAAACGCCAACACGATGGATACGGCTGGGAGAGATGATTATTTTCATCGTTTTTCTCTACCTCTATCTTCCTCCAGTTCCTCTTCCATTGGGAGGAACAATTCCCTTTGCGGATCTTTCGATAATCTTCAACCTCTACATCAACTACATATCGTTGGCGATTGTTGTTATCCTGATTGTTATTAAAAAGCGCCTCGGAGTCGTTGATGATAGCACTCTAGGAGGACCAGTTAATATCATCATTGTTGGGATGTTCCTGGTGGTCGAGATCTTCTTCAAGTT
>CAYMLT010000072.1:0-11875 GCA_964391265.1 uncultured archaeon | reverse complement strand
CTGACCCCAACTTGATGGATTCGGATGGAGACCGATTGTATGACGGTTTCGAGGTTCTGGATATTGGAACCTTGCCAAATGAAACTGACTCCAATCATAATTCGATAAGCGATTATGACGAAGACTTCGATTTGGACGGACTCTCAAACGGATTGGAAGTATTTGGGTACCATACAAATGCCACGAATGAAGATAGCGACGGCGATGGCTTGAAAGATGGCTTTGAAGTATACACCTCTGGTTCATCGCCAAATGATATGGACAGTGACAACGACGGAATCAGTGACTATGACGAATATTATCTCTATCACACAGACCTCACCGGAACTGACAGTGATGCAGATGGTATCTCAGATTATGACGAGGTCTACGTTACTCTGACAACCCCCACAAACTGGGACAGCGATGGAGATCTGATTTCAGATGGTGATGAAGTAAACCAATATGGCACAGACCCGAATGCAGCTGATTCAGATAATGACCTAATCAATGACAGGATTGAACTTGAATTAGGAACCAATCCCAATTCGAACGATACAGACAGTGATGGTCTCAGTGATTGGGACGAATGGCAAGTCTACCATACCAACATGACATCTGCAGATTATGACCAAGATGGTCTAAATGACAAGGAAGAGATTGAAGCGGGAACAGACCCAGACAATGCTGATTCGGACTTTGATAATTTATCAGATGGCGACGAGGTAAACATCTACGGAACGGATCCTCTTAATGAAGACAGTGATTCCGATGGCATCGCGGATAACGACGAGCTCTTCAACAGCCATACCGATCCAAATCAAGCAGATAGTGATGGCGATGGAACTCCTGATAACCTCGATGATGAGGATGGAGATGGAATTACCAATTTCCTGGAAATCTACCAGTACGAGACAAATTGTACGCTAATAGATACAGACGGAGACCTCCTGTCAGATTACTTTGAACTATTTGGACTGCCAGAGCCTACAGACCCAAATAATGCAGATTCTGATAACGATACCATAGACGATTGGGATGAGTTATTCTATTACCACAGCAATCCAAATACAAAAGACAGTGACGGAGATGGGCTCGAAGATGCAGAAGAAGCACGTACATTCCACACCTTGCTCAACAATACAGACACTGATGGAGATTCTTTGTCTGATTATGATGAGGTGAAGGTCTTTGAAACAAATCCATTGCTCCAAGACACCGATCGAGACGGTCTAACTGACGCACAGGAATTGAATGTCTACAACACCAATCCTCTCAAGGATGACAGCGATGAAGACAAACTTCTAGATGGCCAAGAACTGGCTCTAGGTACCGATCCAAACGAAAAGGATACCGACCAAGATGACCTCACAGATTATCAAGAGGTCAACCAGACATTGACAGACCCGCTTGCCTATAGTACTCAAGGTAATGGTGTTTCTGACGCAGACTGGGATATCGACGGAGACGGATTGAGTAATTTCGATGAGATAACCAAGACCAAAACAGATCCACGGAATATCGATTCTGATAATGACACTATCAACGATGGCGCCGACGATGAAGATAGAGACCTCCTAACAAACTACGAGGAGTGCGTCCTTACAAAAACAGATCCCCGAAACAAAGATAGCGATAATGACGGCACGTCTGACCTCAACGATGATGAGGATGATGACGGGCTGACTAATCACGAAGAGGTGCACATCTGGTTCACGGATCCTTTGAACGAAGACACAGATTCAGACGATTTGACCGATTTCGATGAAGTTGATGAGTACGGAACAGATCCGCTCAATAAGGACAGTGATTTCGACAAACTAAATGATGGAGTCGAAATCAACGACTGGGGGAGCAATCCTCTCTCTAATGATACTGATCACGATCTACTGTCAGACTGGGAAGAAGTCTTTCGAACTGATACGGACCCGACAACTAACATGACCTATTCGGGAATTCTTGATTCAGTTTATGACTCTGATGAGGATGGGCTCGGAAATCTCGAAGAATTGCGTACCTATGGAACAATCCCCAATGACCCAGATTCCGACGACGATGATCTAATTGATGGAGACGAAATATCTTTGGGAACTCAACCATTGGTTGCAGATACAGATGGAGATTTGTTACTTGACGGGCAAGAAGTGCACGTATATGGCACAAATCCTCTGCTCACTGATACCGATGGAGATATGCTGAGTGATTCAGAGGAGGTGGGAGTATTCCATACAAATGCTACAAATGCAGATTCGGATGGGGATTTGCTAAGCGATTACACAGAGGTCATCCTGTTAGAAACAAATCCGTGGCGTGTGGACACTGATATGGACCACCTCACGGACTATGAGGAAGCCGTCACCTATGGAACGTCGCCCCTTCTAAAGGACAGTGATGGGGACGCGATTGATGATGATATTGAGATACTCGAGTTATCCAGTAATCCTATGAACATTGACACAGACAGTGATCTTTTGAACGACACCCAAGAGTATTTTGTCTATCATACTAACCTCACAAATTGGGATACAGATGGAGACGGTTGGTCAGATTATGACGAAGTTTTCGTTTATGGTACTTCGCCAACCAATCCAGACACCGATGGCGACTTCATAATTGATTCACAGGATATTCTAGGCCCCAATCTCCACTGGGCTTTTCCGCTGGGAGGGCTCATTTTGCTGATGTTCGTAGCGGCTGTAGGAATCAAACGTAGAAAGGACAGGCAAGCTACGGAGGCAATACTGACAACCGCAGAACCTGCAAGCGAGGGTCTAGAGCCGGGGATGGAAGTTGCGGTAGAATATAAGATCCGGGAAGGAAAGGTTGTGTTTGGTGTGGTCATCAGAAACAACTCACTCAATATCATGTCCAACGTGATGGTAATACTTGGTATTCCAGATCTCACAGACACTATCAAGAGTCAAATTGTAGGGAATGTTGAGGTTGGTGGCCTTGCAGTAGTGGAACTGGACTTTGAGCTTCAGCCAGGAGCAGAGGGAGAGCTTGTTGGTATGATCGAGTATGACGCCAAAGATGGTGCCCATAGAGTCGTCAACCTCAGGCCTGTGAAGATTGTAGCATAGAAGGTGATAAGCCCCTATAGAAATAGGGGCAATCATCTCATGAGCCTAGTGCCACACACATAGGAAGACATAACTTGTTATATCTAGTAAAACCATCCGCGCTTGATGGTTTTCTTCAGAGAGAAGAAAAAAAAGGAGAAGGAATAGCCACGCATGGAAACAGAGGACCTCCTAAATTCATTGGAAACCCAATTGCAGCAAATTGCTATTGGGGATACGATTGAACCAGAAATGGTACGGACGGTATCTATCCAGACAAGGGAGCGCAAAATACTGGGAGATATGGAGTACAAACTAAGAGAAACAATGGAGTCTCTAAAACATGATGAACGGCTTCCAGAGCTTTTGTACAAACTTGGCAATGTTCATCTCAAAGAGGGTGAATATGGAACAGCAATCTTGCATTACGAACAATCGCTTGGCCTAGATAGCGATTATGTTCCAGCTTGGGTCCAAATGGGAATTGCGTATTTCATGGCAGAAGAGCATACGGATTCTGCCAAATGCCTTGAAACTGCAATAGGTATTGATTCCAACAATTCTCGGGCGCACACATACATGGGCTTAGTACAGCTTGAGCTTGGTCAAATAAATGAATCAAAGACCAGTTTTGCCACTGCAATTAAGATCGACAAGACGAATGTGCGAGCATATCTGGGAATAGGACTTTTCTACAAGAAGATTGGAAACCTGCAGGGGGCTCTTCAATGGATGAACCGAGCCCAAAGCGCAGGCAATCCAAGCGTGACAGTGTTTCTAGAAATTGCAAAGGTGTATTTACTTCAAGAGGATTATTCCAAGGCAAAGGAAAGCTTGGAAAAGGCGTTGAAGATAGATGGCGAGCATCCTTATGCATTGGCGGCTCTAGGAGACATGTTCTTTGGAAAGAAAGAATTCGAGCAGGCACTCTCTTACTATGACAAAGCGGTTAATGTCAAGTTTGATGACCCGGATTTATGGATTAAAAAGGGCGATACACATAAGCAGCTGCGCTCATTCCAGCAAGCAGCAAACGCCTACGAGAAGGCAATTCATGCAAACCCCGAATCCGTTGAAGGATGGATTCGAAGCGGGCAAGTCACTCTTGTCTTAGAAGAGCCCGATGTGGCATTAGAGTATTTCAATACCGCATTGACACTTGCACCTGATAACCCGGAGGTTGCACATCAACGCGGGTTGGTCTATTATTCGATGGGAAGACTTGATGAAGCGCTTTCTGATTTTGATATGGCTTTTGCAAATGAACCGGATAATCCGGAGCATCTCTATTATCGGGCGATGATTCTTGAGAAGCTTGGCAGAATCCCTGAAGCCAAACGTACGTGGCAGGTCGCAGGTCCATTATACAGCGATATGGATAATGAGATGAAGGCAGCAGAGTGCAATGCAAGGGCAAAGAGGCTCTAGAACCCCTTGCCCTATTCAAGCTCCGAAGGCATAGTCTTCAATGCTTCTACATCTTCGACTCGATCAGCCTGAAGAATATAGCCAGAAAGACTCGTGCTATCGTTTGCATTCAGACGTCGTCTATCATCAATTGTGGCCCACTGACCTTTGTCACCAGAATTCTCATATTCAAGAGTAGGACTTGTTTTGGTTGTTGACACAAATCCAAGGATCAAACCACTCTTAGGCTCCTCGTATGCGGACCACCCCTCTTCAGAGTCAATGAAGAAGTTGTTGTCACTAGGTGTAGGTTCATAGAGAATCCTCTGATGATTTACTACACCATGAAGATGAGACTGAGGGACGCCACCAGGTTTTGGCACTCCATGGAATCCAAGTCTGAATTCCTTCCAAGTACCGCTTTTATTTTCAGCAGCCAATCGTACGTAGACAAGAGGAGTACCCTTTAGGAGAAGGTATTGCGCCTTAAACAAAATTCCTTTCAATCCATTGGCATGTTTGAATCTCGATTCAAGTTCATACCCAGTCCACTGGCCAACTTCTTTCTCCTTGATGGACCACTCTTCTTTCTGAAGCCCAGTGACCCAGTCCCAAGCTGTCATACCTATCAGACGAGGATTAAACCCACTGTAATGCTTGTCATTCCAGATGAATGGCTTTGCTTCTGGGAAAGTATCCATGAATAGGCTGTCCTTTCCTTTCTCACCAAAGTGGACAAGACTTCCTCTGTAATCCGGTGATACGCCCATCCTGTATAAACCAGAATGCACTGTGTGCAAGGTTCGATCTCCGAGTTTCTCACTTGTTCGTTTAGTTTCAACTGAAGTGTCATAAATCAGACCTATGAGCGGTCTTCTCTCAACTCGATTTGTAAATCTCAAGAGAATCTCACCATCCCGTGCAATCCAGGATGACCCATTCTCAACGGTTACGTTTAGAGGGTGAATTATGGGGTCGTTGCAGCCAGTTTTTTCCACACTGAATTCAATCGCTCGTTTACCGTCCACATGAAAGCCCTCAGGGAGGCTGATGCGAACTTCGCAGGATACAGGCTCATTCTGAAGAACATTAGCTCTAAATTCAACCTTGGTTGATTTTCCTCGGTTCGCCATAATTGTCGGCATAAGAGGGGTTTTCGAATCAGCACCAACATGTACAAACCCAATCTCCAAATCTGATTGCATGACTGGTGGTACATGGATTGGAAGTGTTTTGCCATTCAGCCGTGCCCAGAGGGAGCGAACTTTTCGCCAATCTCCTTGGGAAACCATTAGGCGCATCAGAGGCAATTCAACAGAGGAACCAGGCTCAAGATTCATCAACTTGTACTCTATTCTTGGGAGATTCCATTGTCGCATTACGCGAATATCTGTAATTCCCTCATCATGCCACATAAAGCCGATTACTCCGCGACCATAGGAGAGCTCTGTTGCAGCCCATGATTCGTGGTATCTATTCGGGTTCTTAGGGAGTTGCCTACCTCCAAACCAGTTTACGTTATCCAGTTTGTAGATTTTTTCATCTAATGGAAGATAGAGGGTTTGCCCCATGAAAGGCAGCCATCCACCTATTTTGAGTCCTAGGTTTTCGTAGGCCTGAGTGCCGCTGTTCTCCAATTTGGTGATTATCTCCAAGTCCTCACGACCTGCATATACCCGGTAGGAAATGGTCATGAATAGACCAGGTCGCTCTTCTGATTCACCAGCCAATTTGACTTCTGCATATTTCTGATTAGCGACAAAGGAAACAGCAAATTTCTTTCGCTCCCACTCGCTACCGCCACGTGGAAAAGGATAACCGATTTCGGGAAGCAATGACCAGCCAGAATGAGGGAGCTCCAGATTCTTGTTTCGGATTCGTCTTATTACATGTGGGAGAATACCGTTTAGAAGGACTCTGATATTCTCGTTCTCAATGACAAAGAAGTCATTCACGGCCTTGTAAGCAACTGCGCCGGTGGAACCGATGATTGGTATATTCATGGTTGTACGTTTTGCGAATATGCTCTTACCCTCTTGGTCAATGTGAACTGAAATTTTGATTGGAACGATGACTCCATTTTCCTCCTTAGAGGTATGAATATCAAGTGGAGTTTCAAGTGTTTCATCAGGTTTCAGAGTGAAACGGATTCGTTGAACGGAAATTCTTCTTCCAGGCTGAGGCGTTAGAACTGCCTCTCCACGAATTGTATCCATTGTGTTATTCCTTAATCCAACTCCAACGGTGCCTGTTTCGCCAGGGGACATACTTGAGAAGTCAGGCCCAAGAGTGATTGTGACTGCTTCTGTAGGAATCAGTCCGCTGAACAAACTCATCGTCTTATCATTGAGAGTCAGAATCCATTCAGCCTCAGTAGTAATTTTGTCATCAGGAGTTATATCTCTATCAAGATGTAGGGCATTCGGCTTGACTTCATAGATTCCATCAATGTTCACTTCATTAGCATCTTCAATGAGGCCTGATGTGGCTCCGGTGATACGTGCGGATAGAGTGTCATTCGACTTGACTTGAATGGAATAGGAAAGGGGTTCACCATTGTTGTTTTGGATTTTGATATCTACTGGATAATTTCCAATACCAATGTATCCAATATGTGTACGAGGCCGAATTGATGCAGATGTGGTCTTTCCATCCATGGTTAGTGAGAACCCACAAATTCCCTTTGCCTCACGATCAATGGTCACATCAAGTCTGTCACCGTTGTCGCCCTCAAAGAGATATTTGAAAACACCAAGGTCATTTTCAACGATATCATCCATCTCTTGTTTGATCTCTTTCCTAAACGAGTCATACCAATCGTATCGATCAAAGAACTCGGAGAACATAGGGCATCCGATTATTCCTGGAATGTGAGATTCCATAAGGACGCGGGTATTAGGGACCCAATTATACCCCGTACGTTTGTACAGTGGCATCGCTTTTAGGTTTCCGCCCCATGTGTGTAGGTCAATTCTTCTTTTTCCCATCTTAGCAGCTATTTCTGAGGCTTCTATGAGCATGTATTTACCATACCCGTGTCCCTGATAATTGGGATTCACACCCAGAAGGCCTACATATACTGCCTCGGTATCAAGGGCGCTGTTCACAACATTGCAATGTCCTACAATCTTTTCTTCCGAGTATGCGACAAGGGTGCGAAGGTCGGTTCCCTTCTGCATATCTTCAAAGATTCTCTTGGCTGTATACGGATTGCCGCCGGTGAAACCACCTGGCCATGAATCAGAGTCATCGAATGAGTTGAAGCACTCGGCCAGACGACCTGCGTCTTCCATTGTGATTTCAAAGTCGCGAACCTTGTCTGCGGTCTGATGTCTTGACATAATTGTTCAACTCTTCTAAGAAGAAACAGACCGAATTCTTCGGGGTTGTGATAAAAGATTTTGGTAGTGCGCCAATCAGTGAATGAGTAATTGGATGAACTGAAAGCAGAAAAAGAAAGAGAGGAACGGGAAAAGTTCCCGTTCAAGACTAGATCGAATTAGGTAAGCGTGGCATCAATTCCGCCTGTAGTTGTACTTGTTACTATGGTAATAGTATTCGATGCCGTATTGTAATTCGGTGTTTCATAATGATTCTGACTAATCAATGTCCAACCAACTGGGGTTACATCAACACTACCGGTGGTGACGGTTCCAGCAAAGCTCCCACCTACATTGGTAGGAATAGAAACGTCTATGTCGATTCCACCCGTCGCAGTGCTGAAATCAAAGCTCAGATCACCAGTTATGTTGACACCACTGGTCATTACGAAGTGAATTCCACCAGTCGTAACATCGATATCAATATCGCCAACATTCGCGTGAGAGCTCAGAATGACCTCTACGCCTCCAGTTGTTGTAGCGAGACCCATTACGTAAGTTGTTCCACTACCAAGTGTCACATTGACACCTGCAACTGGATAATCTACAGTAATAGTATCCGAGGCATATCCCACGGTGGGGTCACCATGTTCTTCCAGTGTGGCATTGGGTACCCATATCGAGATATTGTATACAAGTTCAGGGTCATCAATAAAGAGGACTTGAACGCCTCCTGTATCGATATCAATATTCAGAGTCACTGTTGCGGGCATGCTTGTGTCGGTAAGTTCGAACTCAAAGAGTTCACCGTCATCCCAATTACCTGTTGTGTTAAAGTTGGGGTTCCACGTCAAGTTGTTAGTGCCAAGCAAGAATAGGGCACCCACTGCAACTGCACCTACAATAATGAAGGCAAGAATGCAAGCAACCATTGTATTGTTTCGTTCATAATTTGCCATGTTTATGCACCTTGATTATAATGGCTCAGAAATCTGTGCCATTCTCTACGTAATTCTACATACTTTGGATCTCTATCGAGGATATACCTACGAAGGATCCTTGTGGCATCAGTCCGGTCCTGTGAGGAGAGTTTATCATGACCATCTTGGTCAATGATAGGCATCTCTGAAATCACCGCGTTCTCACGCTCAACTAATTCTCGCAGCATCTCTGCGGCTTCTGCCTGCTGAGATTCCGGAATACTGATACCAAATACTGAAAGAGTCCTGACCAGTGTCTTGAGTCTGTCTTCTGCAAACTTTGCGACACCTCCATCAGTCTGCATCATTCCCTTGATTCCAAGTCTGAACTCGCGAGCCCGAGCTCTGTAGTAACGCTGAACAATACCTGTAGGGGTCTGTTCAGTTCGCACTTCAACGACTAGACCAATTTTGGGGTCTTTCAGTTTCTCGATGTGGTGGAGGATTGTACCAGGGTTCTTACCAAGTCGAACCGAGAGTTGCTTCACGGTCATCGACTCATTGGCCAAGTTTTTGAGGATAGCAGCCCTGGTAGGCTCCATCATCAATTTGATGGCCTTTGGATCTGAGATCACTTCGATCTCTTTTAGTGGCACTCTTTTCTTGGGGGACATCTACTAATCTCCTCCAAAGAGTCCAACATCATTCGATGTTTCATCGTAATATTCTGTTACTTCTCCATTGGTCACGGTTTCTGCTATCAGAATCAGGTAGATTCTACTCATTCCAATTATCGTTGCGGGAAACAGAATGAGAACTTCGAATATTGTAACTATAGCTGAATACAATCCAAACCATGCGGAGAAAACCACGCCAGTTGAAAACGTTAGGAATGGAACAGCTACGATTGGCAATATCAGAAGTCCTGCAATTCCCAGAAATGCAAACCAAACTGAGAAAACCCGATCAAAGTACTTGGTACTCAATCTAAGAGATATCTTGACTGATTCGACAACAGAATTGCCATCGATGATGGCAGGAAAGATCATTGAAAGTAGGCCAGTTACCACGCCGACATAAATCAGCAAAAGGACCAATACTACCGATGCAGCGGCAAACTCATTGGGTCCAAAGCCCAGACCTAATCCATAGAAAGGAAGAATAATCGCTCCAATCATTAGAGGCGCAATCGCAATCATAAACTGGATCAGACCGCCACCAGCGAGGGAGAAGAACTTCTTACGGTACCAGACGAAGACACCTTCAGCTGTGGTACCATCGCTTTCGACTATTTCTCGACCCATTCCATATAATGCACCAACGGCAACGAGGAATGGGGCAAGGATTGGAGTTGCGACGGCGAGAATCAGCATCATTAGAGTTGGAACTGAAGCAGCATCAAAAGCTACAACCCAATTAGCAAAGGTTTGAACAATCCCTTCTATTCCGATTGCTAAGAAGATTATGGGAATAACAATTATGGCAGCAAGTGCGATGATTAACACTGTCACGATGACTACTCCAAACATTGCTAGAATAAAGGTAATGACATTCCTTGAAGCAAATTTGAAGCTGACCAGAAGGTCTTCTTTCAGGGTTTTCAGGCTCGCGTTTTTCATTGACATTTTTTATCACTATCCTACATAGTTTGAGGGTGCCTCTGACAAACTATCAGAGGCACTCTCGTGGTTGTATTTTAGACCATCGCTATTTCAGAGAGATGTTCTGCCGAGTCGTAGACTTCACCGCCAGTAAGGTCGTGGTAGACTCTTGTGAAAGCGATGATGGTCATTGGGAGGAGGAGGAGAATCCAGAAGAGAAATGCGACTACGGCCCAAATGGCTCCTGCGATTAACCATGGTCCAACCAGTGTAATGGATACACCAAGTGCCATAGCGGCTGCACCAATCAATATTGGAGCGAATGAGAGGAAACCAAGAAGTACTATTGCAGTGAGCAGACCGAAGATTCGATCAAAGCGTTCAATTGAAAGCTTGAAGGATTGCATAACCGCTTCCTGAATACCCTTGCCATTTACAACAGCGGGCATGACCATTGAGGTCAGACCTAGGGTAACAAAGGAATAAGCAAAGATGAATATGCTTAGGCCAACACTGGTCAATCCAGTTACAACAAAACCACTGAAGTATGATACAGCTGCAGCTACCGCGAGCTGAGGCACGATGACGATCAGTGACAGTATCACTCCAGTACCCGCAAAGGTAATGAAATTGTGTCGTAGCCAGGAGAATGCACTTTCTGCGGATGATGAGCCTTTCTCAACTATTTCCTTGGTCATGCCAAAAATCGAGCCATAGACCATGAATAGGAGAGCCATAAGCGGCAACATGATGAGAATTGCAGCAGTGAACCCTGCAGCCCATAAATTGGCTGTTGACCAAGTTGCAAGGGAGGCACCCCAAGCTGCTATTGCAGCTGGTCCAGCCGCAAATACAATTGCGACAAGAGGTACAGCAACTATAGCAAGCATGAAGAGTAGAAATACGATCATTCCCAGATGTGCTAGGAAATAGCTCAAGATGTTATTTGAAGCAAGCTTGAAACTTGCTTTCATGTCATCGATAATCGTTCCGAAATTTGTTGTGTTTTGTGACATAATGTTCACCATTCTCCATCAAACGTTTGGTGTTTGATGGTACGTTTGGTACATATCAAACATAGCAACATTTGTATATAAATTGTTTGGTGTACGTCAAACGTTGGAAAGAGGAAATAGCGTCGCTCTAGATGCTTTAGAAAAACGAGAGAATCGAACCAAAATCGGATTTGGTAATTTAGTGACATGAATTGTGGTTGAAATGAGGAAAAAGGATGTTAGAAGGGCACTAAACCCCTCTAATAGATGAACATCTTCTTGATGTGATTCTGTTCAAGATACCAGATTATCGGACCACCTACAAATATGCCCACAATTGTAAAGCATATCAAAACGCTCAAAATAATGACACCAGTGCGAGCCCAATCCCTATATGTCCAGAGTCCGAATGCGAGCAGTAGCGTTGCGCCACATACGCCAAGGATAATGATTCCGAAAAAGGCAGTATAGATGAAAGCCATCAACAGGAGCCCCACACTGCTCCCCAAGGACCCTATCAGGAAAAGCATTGCAACGATTAGTGTAATGCCATCAGGACGGACACCTTTCGTTACTGAGGTAGTTGGCGCA
>CAYMLT010000071.1:10291-12003 GCA_964391265.1 uncultured archaeon | reverse complement strand
TTCCCAATTGATAGGGACCTTCACCGAGATTGTCACACCCTTGGAACGAGCCATTAGAATCGCCTTCGATATATAAAGTTCTGACCCGTTTCTTGAGTCAGTTGAGTTCACTCCCTTTCTTGTTCCCAAGACTGGTGCGTATCTACATATTCCTGACCGATGGATTCCAGATATTAGTATCACACCTGATAGTGTAGTGATAGGTGTTAGGGAAAAGGGGGGAGGGAGAGTTGAGAGTATTGAGCTATCTGAGAAGAACCTTGCTCTACGTCCAGCCTCTGAAGTACGTGATTTTCTTGAACGGGAGATGGAAACGTTTCTGAAGAAACGGGAGATTGTCATAGACCGAAGATTGAACGACGCGATACAGAGGGAGATTGAAGACTGGTTTGATATCTATCATGTAGATGAGTGCGGTGCAGAGGCCAAGCTTGAGTCAGTATCGATTGGAAATGATTCAGTTGGGGGGAGGGTCATCTATGTGACTTTGGTTTCGGAGAACGAAACCCACAAGGTCCCAGTGACAGGACATCTCCATGATTATGGGAGAACTGGATCTGTACGAAAGGACAAGTTTGTTGAGGAGGTCAAATCGGTATTAGAAGAGTATAACCTTGGTGAAAAAGATATAGAGAAAGCAGTTAGAGAGAGTGTGCGGTTGATGAGAAAGGAAGGACAAATCAAGAGATAATTGAAGAAACTATTCACATGGTTCTTTAGATTTTTTCCCCATTTTGGGAAGAGCTTAGATTTTCTAGTTCCATTTATGCAGGATTGTGTAAGATTTCTCCTAATCATGAGTCGTGAGAAAGGTGGAACACAGGAGTTTCTTCCAGTTCACTCACATTGTAAGAGATAGGTTTTCAGGAGTCGTGAAATAAAAGGAAAATGAGAAGTTGCAGTTATAGTGTACTATCAACTAGGAAAATATCTATTTGTATTTTTACTCAACTATTCATTTGTATATCCTTGAGAAGGAACTATGAAATTCAACGGGATGCTTAATGTAGTGAGTATAGCTCATTTCTATCTAGGGACACTCCGTAAGTCTTATAATACTCCCAAGAAGGCATTCGCTATCCCTTAAACTGATACTACAACTAGATTGTATATCGGGGGTGTAAACTATGACTGCAGTAGGCATCATTTTAGCCGCAAGAAACCAGTTGCTCGGTAGAGAGTATGCTGGATACTGCAGAAGTGGTGATTAATAATGAGCGAAAATAAGATTACAGTCGAAGCTTTAGTCGAAGGTGGCAAAGCTTCAGGCGGTCCACCAATTGGTCCTGCACTTGGTCCCACAGGTGTTAACATCTTTCAGGTCGTCACGAAAATCAACGAGGAAACTCAGGCCTATGCAGGTTTGAAAGTTCCAGTAACGATTGTCGTCGATCAAGAGACCAAGCAGTTTGAGATTATCGTTGGTATCCCACCTACAAGTGCGCTCATCCTCAAAGAGGCTGGAGCAGCTAAAGGTTCAGGTGAGCCAAACAACATTGTTGTTGGAAATCTCACAATCGATCAATTGAAGGCAGTGGCAAAGGGGAAGGCAAATGACCTCTCTGCTTTGACCATGAAGAACGCTGCTATGATTGTATCCGGTACGTGTGTATCAATGGGAGTAACCATTGAAGGTAAATCCGCAAAGGACTTCCAAGCAGAAGTCCGTGAGGGTACCTGGGACGCGCAGCTGGACGAACCACTGAGGGAGG
>CAYMLT010000071.1:0-10281 GCA_964391265.1 uncultured archaeon | reverse complement strand
TCATACAACATGGCGGGAATTGAAGCCGCAGTGGCAGAAGCCAGAGCGAAGGGAACTGAGAAATCTAGAAAATTCGAACAGAGCTTTGACATCGCTGTCAATTTCAGAAAGAGAGAGCTTGATGTTACAAAGCCAGAGAACAGACTCAATCAAGAGCTTGTTCTGCCAAATGTTCTATATCCGCCAGCAAAAGTCTGTGCTTTTGGTGATGGAGAGTTTGCAGAGAATGCAAAGACTGCTGGTGTTGAATATGTGGTTGGTAAGGAAGCAATTCCTAGATTTGGCGAAGAGAAGAAGGAGAGAAAGAGCCTTGCAAAGGGTTACGACTTTTTCATCGCGGCCACAGATGCAATGCCATTAGTAGGTAGATACCTTGGTCAGACACTCGGTTCGAGAGGAAAGATGCCCAGACCATTCCCACCTCAAGCAGACTTGGCTGCAATTGTCAGTCAATACAAACGTACAGTTCGGATCAGAATGCGAAATACACCCACGTTCCATGTTAAAGTGGGACATGTTAGAATGGGAGACAAGGAAATAGTAGACAACATCGTCGCGGTCCTAGAATTTGTCAGGAGCAAAGAGCTCTATGACAGAATCGGAAATGTGATGGTTAAGACCACAATGGGACCGATGGTGGAGGCGTCTATCTAGAGGTGAAGATGAATGAGTGTATATGAACGCCAAATTCCACAATGGAAAATCGACAGAGTTGAAGAGCTTGCCAAGGCTATCAAAGATAGCAATATGGTTGGGCTTGTAAACGTCGAGGGTGTCGGTGCCAAACAGCTGCAGGGTATCAGAGACAATCTGAGGGGCTCTGCAACAATGAAAATGGCACGGAATACACTGATGCTGAGAGCTATTGATAGCTCCAAGTTGAAGGGAATTGGGGAACTCAAGACTTTTGTTTCGGGTCCAGTTGCTTTCATGTTCAGTGATCAAGACCCATTCGTCCTTAGTAAGTTCCTCAGCGAGAACAAAACAGCAGCGCCTGCCAAAGGTGGACAGATTGCTCCAAGGGACATAATAGTTCCAGCGATGAACACTGGTGTTGCACCGGGGCCTTTCATCAGCGAGCTGGCAGCTCTCAAGATTCCATCACGTGTTAAAGGTGGAACAATTCATGTTACAATTGATACTGTAGCAGTGAAGGAGGGAGAAACCATTTCCAACGCCATGGCATTGATGCTGACAAGACTTGGAATCGAGCCAATGGAACTTCAACTCAGGCTTGTTGCAGCCTATTCTGATGGAGACGTAATGACTCAGGAGAGCTTTGCAATCGACCTAGACAACCTGTTCAGTCAGATGTTATTGGGTCACCAATATGCAATCAATCTCTCAGTCAATGCAGGAATTCCAACAGCAGATACAATTTCACTGATACTCGCCAAAGCACACATGGAGGCCAAGGGATTGGCACTCAAAATTGGGTTCTTCTCACCAGATTTACTCAATGAGTTCCTTACCAAGGCGAATTCAGAAGCATTCGCAATAGTAGCAATCGTATCTGAGAAGGATCCAGACGCAATACCTTCCGAAATCCTTGGACAGGTTAAAGCAGCTGCTGCAGCAGTTACAGAAGCTGCTCCAGCTGAAGATTCTGCACCTGCAGAGGAACCTGATGATGAGGACGAGGGAGATGAAGCAGTAGCAGGCCTAGGGGGCCTGTTTGGTTAATTAAACAAAGAGGTAACAAAAATGGAGTATGTATATTCAGCACTTCTGCTCCACAAAGCAGGCCAGAAACTGACCCAAAAGGCTATGGACGCCGTTCTCACCGCAGCTGGTGTGACACCCGACAAGGGAAGAGTCAAGGCTTTGCTTGCAGCCCTCGAAGGCGTAGACATTGATGAAGCACTAAAGAGTGCCGCAGCAATGCCTGTCGCCGCAGCTCCAGCATCAGCTGGTGGTGCATCCGGGGCAGCTTCTGCAGAAGAGAAAAAGCCAGAAGAAGAGGAAGAAAAGGAAGAAGAGTTCACTGCTGGACTTGGAAGTCTCTTCGGTTAGAGCGGGCGATAAGCCCCCTCACCCCTTTATTCAACCTTAGTTTCGCGGACGGACGGGTAGCAAGCCCGACTGTCCTCAAATCTATTTTTACTCTAGTGGCTCTATCAAGCTATTATTCAGATTTAGATTTCTCAGTGACTTCAGAGTTTTGTATGTCATCTTGCCAGCCCATTCTTTCTCAGCTATTGGCCAGAAGTCCTCGTATTGGCCCCATTTCCAAGTAGGCCACCAGCCTCCATCATCTGCTTGTTTCTCTATTTCTAATTTGAGAAGGCGGTACACCACTTCAGGGTGTGATAGCACTAAGCTGTCAGTATTCGTTGCCAACCAGACAATTTGTATCTCTCCCAGCTTCTCAAATAAAGTAGAGGCGATTTCGTTGAAAGTTGTTTGAATTCTCTTTCGAATTTCTGAATTCAGTGGCTCTGGAAAGAAGTCATACACTCTGTTCCAGCACATTACATTGTATAGCAATCCAGTGATTTGTTCTTGAGAAGTTATAATGGTCCTGACACGTTGATTTACTTGTGAAAGAAGATCCGAAGGAACGTACTTGGAGTACTTGTTGAGATAACCAGCGATTTCAGCACTTGGATTAGCCCAATTTTCATCACTTGGTGCTTCAATCTTTTCAACATGCCACCAAGGAGCATGTGGTTCTTCGTTTACACTGGCATATGTACTGGGCCAGTAGTCATCTGATTTGTCATAAGTTGAAACTAAATATTCAATGGCACCTCTTACCATATCACTTTCAGGACTGCCATCTGCATCAATGTAATATTGTAAACCAACTGATGTTGCCATTGGAGAGGACTTTTTTGATCTGAAGTCTGGTTCAATGCCATGACCAAATCCGCCATCGAGATTCTGATATGCGGCTAGTTCTACTAGCACATCTTCTTTTGAACCATTTTCAAAATGGTATCGATACATTTCTTGATCAAGAGATCGAGCATTTTTCTTGACAAACTCACAAGCCTGTCTATACCGTTCCTTGGTAAGCTTCACTTGTTTCCCTCGAATCTCTGGTGTTTGTAGCTTCAATATATTTCATAGCATTACGTCAACTATTATCCAACACATACAAATGCAACGTCGCCTCTAATTCTGGTTGTGAAAATCATCTATCACCCATCAATGAAGCAGAGTTACGATAGAACTCCTGCAGGTGCTCCAGGTAGATTAGATACGTCTCTAGAGATTCTAGGAAAGCATCCAGATTATGAGTTTGTTAAGGCACTACATGCAACTGAAGAAGAGATACTTCGTGCACATTCTCAGAGTCAGATTAGAAATGTAAAATCAGATTATGATTCCATTGGTGAAGGGCAAATCTACGAAATGGCTAGATTGGCCGCTGGAGGATCCATAATGGCTGCTGAGATTGCCATGGGCGGAGAACCATCTTTTGCTCTTGTGAGACCTCCAGGACATCATGCATCTGGGTCATCGTATTGGGGATTCTGCTATTTCAACAACATTGCAGTTTCATTATTGCATCTGAAAGCGAAAGGACTCATCAATTCAGCATGTATCCTTGATTTTGACCTACATACTGGAGATGGGAATATCAACATCCTTGGCGATGACCCCAATTTTTCCATCTATAATCCACGTGGAAGAGGAGATGTGGAATATCTCAAAGATGCAAAACGAGACCTTGACAACGCCCCTGATGTGGATATTATCGTTGCTTCGGCGGGATTTGACCAATATGAAGACGATTGGGGTTCAAATCTATCTACTGAAGCATTTCATGAACTCGGTTTGCTGATGTTCGAGTTCGCAAAGGAAAGGTGCGATGGCCGTAGATATGGGCTTCTTGAGGGGGGGTACAACTTCGAGGATCTAGGGAAGAATGTCCTTGCGTTCTGTGAGGGGCTTAGGGGCAGATAGGCATCTACCCCCATATAGTCTATACATCTATCATTCGCTTGATGTTCTTACGATATGTTTCGAAAGCCTTTCGACCCTCTTCGGTCAGCTTCAATGTCGTCCTAGGCTTATTCTCAAAGAATTCCTTTGTCACATCTACATATCCAGCTGTTTCCAGCTTGCTAACATGAGATGACAGGTTTCCCCACGTAAGTTCGGTCTGACGCATTAAGAACACCATATCCGCACTGTCAACCACGTAGAGTTGTGCAACAATCTTCAGACGAGCTGGTTCATGGATTACTTTGTCAATACCTTTGCCGTCTTCATTGCTCACTCACTTCATCCTCCTCTGAGTCAAGAACAGGATACGCTCGAATGAAATGTAAGAACTTGACTGCTCCTCCAATAATCAATGCTATCCCTAAGAACATGCTGAAGGCAATAATGCTATCATAGACATCAGTTGGAGGAAAGATGGTAGTGAGATATATGATAAGGATTCCAGCTATTGATGTGATTATTCCAAACAACCAATATGCTTTCGATTTTGCCTTTTCAACAAGATAGGCACTCGGACCAAACATTAGCACTCCGAAGAACAATGGAAACATTGGAATCCAGTTGTATATGTTGAAGATGTCGCCTGTGAACAAAAATGTTGCAATTCCTGTCACGAGAAAACAAATCACTAGGAGAAGAAGAAATGGTTTGGGATCCGTATCGGATTCCGATGTGCGAAGTTTGACATATCCAATTCGTGGATAGGTGTACTTCTGGCGGAATCGTTCAATCGCATGGGGAAGCAGGATGATATAGAACACAACAAAGATGGCAATGAAGCTTGGTTGGTAGAACATTATTGGGGCGAAGAGAAGCAGAAATCCACCCAATAATTCTGTAGACCCATCCTTCATTGAATCTCTGAATGCATTCTGTTCCAATCTTTTCAAATCATCATCGTTCATTTAGTGTCACTTCTTGTAAAGAACTCTGTTTTACAAAGTACTTTGTAATAATATAAGGTCTCTTCCTTGAGCGAAACAAAGTTTCATGAGTTTATATTGAACGAAAAGAATGAATCAACGGTGAGGCAATATTGTTACCATTCCTCTTGCAAAGCCCATTAACAGATTTCATGGCACTGATTTCAACATATTTTGCGGAAATATGGGACTTTTTGATATTCATAGGAAACGTTTCTGGAATAATCATAGTCCTCGTTGGAGCTATTCTCTGGTTCACGGAAACAAATCAGAAAAGAGGAAAAGGCCTTGTTGCGAGCGGGATTATCCTCTCAATAGTTGTTCAGTACTTTGTTCTGTATCCGCCATCCTTTGTTCTAATCTAAGTTATAGTACCTTAAATCGAGAACTTCAGATGAACTACTAAGTGGATGTACTGGTTTCACACATGTGCATCTGCCCCCGGGGACGAGAGTCCTCGGCTATCTCTACTTCTTTTCCATGAACATGCGGAAAAGTTTATGACTGAACTTTGTTGCCCAAGTGTTCAGGGACTGTTGCCTAGTATGGACTCAGAAGACCTTCTTCTGGGATACAAATAGGGCGCTAGCCTTCTAAGTTAGAGGTCGCAGGTTCGAATCCTGCCAGTCCCGCCACTTTTCTGCAATACTTTTCGAGGCTTCAAATCAATGTCGATACATGTCAGGAGATTCGATTGATAGATCTGACCACTATGAATCTAGGTCGTATTCAATACCTAATACCCAAATAGAGGACAATCTCAAAGCACAACAAAAGAAAGGGTGTTCAGTAGGTTGTACTTTGATGCTAGCCCCTATGATTCTCCTCATCCTTGTGTTCTTTCTTCAACCAACCCAACTGGATTTCAGAATCCTGCCGTTATTCTTAGGCAGCTTCGTCTTGCTATTTGTAGGCATTGTCATCCTCTATCTCTATGGGGTAGAGTCAGGTGCTAAGCTCAAAGCATATGAAATCCTCAAAGTTATGGGTCCATCTAATCTAGTAGTGGGAAACCACTATGTAATGGTGGAATATAATGATGCATACATTGTTGCAACATCTTTCAGTGGTATGATTAATTTTGTTGCATTCAAAGATAGGGCGAGTGTTACATCTTCTACTAAAACGAAGTTTCCAAAGTTCTTCGGAAGTTGGCAAGATAAGGTTGACATTGCAGGTGTGAAGCTCTACAGAAAAGAAGATACCTTCTCAGTACCCACAACGAGGGGCGACTTTGTTTCCGGAGAAGCAATCTTGTACGCTCAATCTTAAGTACCAAGCAGGTATCACTGGATAGTTCCAGATTTCACCAGAGAAGAGATACTCGCTATCGCCAATCGTGTTGCTGAGGATGCAAAGGGTTCACTTTCTGAGTGAGTGTCTATTCAAATGTAATTGTATGTTTCAACCACTCAGGAAGAGGATTGTCAAGTCTCTCTTCTATCTGTGATACACTAGTGAGGAGCCCTGCAGCTTTGACACGAGCTGCGCGTTTGTTTCCAATCCCAGGTATGGATCTCCATTGAGCCAAAGAAATCTTGCTTGGATGGATTGGATATGGGAGTACTGTCAAAGACCGTGGGCCATGGTCAACAACTACCACATCCGAGATACTATCAGGGTGTGTACCTGATGCCATCCTGCATAGAAGAGGATAGGTTCCCAGAGGTCTCAAAAGAAGCCCCTTGCCTTCATTGCCCTCAAGATAGACAGACCTGATGATAGTTCCGGGTGGTGCAATTCTCTGAATCATTATTGTATCTATGGACGAGCGGACTACCTCTTTGTGTTTGAAGAATTGGTTCCGTTTTAGTCTACTACGGTCGTCATCTATTACTCGAGTGTTTTCGAATCCAATCACCTGGCGTATGTTGATTCTTCGTACCATCAACCCTTCGTCAACAAGTGTCTGAAGAAACTCCATGTTGTGTTCAATTGTCTTCTTGCTTTCACCAGGAAGTCCGTAGAGTAAATTGATTCCTGGAAGCAGATGGGGGAGTCCTGAGTCCTCTCGACCACTTCCAACCTCATTTAGAATGCGAACCGCAGTAAGGGCTTCTTCCATGTTGACCTTGAGGTTGTTTCTACGTACAACCTCGGGGTCAACGGATTCGATTCCGAATGCAGCAACATCACCTGTTGTGTGATGTTTGATAATGCTACGAGCAACAGATGTACTCTCTTCGGGATGATGTGCGATTGTTCCAGGGTTGACATTATCTATATGGAGTACTTCAAGATCAGGTGCTACATTTCTTATCTTTGAGAAGAGGGACTCGATGAGCTCTGGATTAGGAGCCGGAAACTCTTCTTCACCCATCTCAGTAGAACCAAAAACGAACAGGTCAGCCTGCTTCCCAATTCTGAAGGCCCTGACTCCTGATTCGTACAATGCCTCTATTTCTTTGACAATGTCATCAGGATTACGCTGTCGTGGCATCCCATAGAGAGGTTCTACGCAGAATGAGCAACCTCCAGTAAGATATCTTGCACATCCACGATAGGTTTCAATCTCTGCTATCAAGTGTTTTCGATTGAATTCAGGATGTTGAGACACTATTCGTGCTCCGCGCTTAGCATACTCCTCAATGTCGTGAGGGTTTTTAGCACATGCATCAAGATCTCCCTTTTCCGGGTTCCAATGTTCTTCAGAAATACTTGCTATCACCATCTCCGGATCACCTGGGGCGATGTAATCGAAAGGAGGTGTCAAAGAGAGGGAGCTTAGTGCAACTTTCCCACCTTGTTGACCATAACCGTATCTTGCCCAAGGTCCTACTAGCATCTTAGGGACATCTTCAAGTCGTGAATCCGAAAAGAGAGTTCTTGCTTCTCGCACAGAAATAGGAGTGCCACCAATATACTTGCCTGGAACAATCATTCCAGCGATTAGAATAGCGATGTCCACTGTACTCCAGGTGTCAATAGCTCTATCAAAACTCTCTCTCACCTGATCAATTGTCGTATAGAGAATCTCGGCGTGAGCGTCCTTTGACCAGATTGCCCCTGCAATATACCGAGGATAGGTGCTGATGTAAGGAGGCACGCCTAAACAGGTAGGTTCGTCTACATACCCATCTAGAATTGCAATCCTGACCAGGCTAATCCCATCCCTTTACATTGTCATAACCTGAAGCTGGAACATCCATAAAGCCTTCTTTGGATTTATATTTGACACCCTCTCCCTTAGTTGCATATCCTATTCTGTAAAGGGGCACTTTCTGTTCCTGGGCAATATCAAAGGCAGTGGTCCATTTCTCTTCGGGAATCAATAGAACCAGAATAAATTCCTCTCCACCTTGCATGACAAAATTGAATTCCATGATGTGGTTGTTACGAGCAAATCGCATCACTTCTGCTGGAATCGGTAAACTATCTAAGACAAATGCCACTCCACTCTGTTTTGCCATTGTGTGAAGTGTGATACCTAGACCATCGCTACTATCCATTGAAGCGTGTATTGCTCCCTCTCTTGCAAGAGCATTCACAAAATCATGGTGAATATGTGGATTAAGTACGGCTGCCAAAGCATCATACTTCAGTTGACCTTCAAGATCTTTTCCACCTAAAAGATGTTCAAATGCAATAGTAGTCAAACCAAACTCTCCAGTTACTGCAAGAATATCATTGGGTTTCGCTCCACTTCGTGCAATTACGCCACCTGCAGGAGCGAATCCTATTCCTACCCCAGTCAGAACAACATCATCTGCTATTCCGAAATCGCCGCCGATGAATGAGATTCCAGTTTTTAGGCAATATTGAGAGAATCCGCGAACAATCTCCTCTGCGTCCTCAGCGGGATAATTCTTGGGAACACACAACGACAACATTGCAGCTTTTGGCTTTGCACCTTTTGCCACCACATCACTGATGGTCATCACTGCTGTCTTTCGACCAGCTTGGGCAGCAGTCATCTCAGGCAACCAATCCGTCTTTCGAACAAAGGTATCGATATTGAGAACCACATGTTGGCCGTCTTTCAAGGGAATGTCAGATGCATCTTCATCGAAACCCAGTACAGCACCGTTGAGAGAATGGACAAGGTGCTTGATTTTCTGCAGGAAGTCTCGTTCACTAGGCATTGACGATTCCATTTGCATACCTCATCAGCTTGACAAGATTGTTCCATGATAAAGTTTTATAGCGATTTGAATTGGTGTGGCGATACTCGAGCCTCGGTGGCTTAGCGGCTATAGCGTCTGCTTCGTAAGCAGAATGTCGCGGGTTTTTGGTTCACTTCGAACCAGAACGCGAATTCAAATCCCGCCCGGGGCTCCATCTCTTTTTTGACCTTCAACCTAAATTGACAAAAAAGCCGAGAAAATGGCATATGATATAATAACTTAGATTATCCATCTCGTTCTTGATTTTACCATATCTTCGTGTGTAGCCTTGGAAAGAACACCTGCAAACGTGATTTTCTAGACAAAGGTATTATTGAAACCTTATCAGAATTACATTTCCAGAGGTTAGACTATGTACTCTATCTTCGCGGGTTCTACATCAAGTAAACGAAGATAGACTGTAAGCTGTCCTCTATGATGGACACTGTGTTCAAGCATCTCCTGAAGAATCTCTGCGACGGTTGCAGGTCGACTGTGCGATGTGATTATCCTTGAGAGATCATCGAGCGAAACTAATGAAAGCCTTGTCTTTGCACGAATGTACATTTCTTGCCATTGTTTCTGGAGAGATTCTGATGTAGTGAATGAATCAAAGATGTAAGGAGCAGGTTCCCACACGCCTTCGGCAATTCCCCGTACATAATATTCGATAGACCTGAGCATATGGAAGATTATCTCTCCAAGAAGGCGTCCATTTGGCAACGGTTTGCTAAAGAGGAGTTCGTCATCCATCTGCGAGATAAAAGGAACAGTCTCATCCAGATGTCTATGAATTGCTTCCACCAAGAACTTGCGAAACATGCATTGCCTTGATGCGTCTACACTTTTCTGTTTGTTCATTACTGAGTGAGGATGATTCACCTCACTCATTGTCGGCTAGTGATACCGGTTCGGCTTTTTCTATGTCCTCAACAATCTCGATAGTTTCAACAGATTCATGACACTCTACTCCATTGACCGGCTTCTCCAAGGTAAGAGCATATCGTATGACTAATACGCCAGACAATGAAATCACTGCGCAAAGAAATAAGGTCACTGAGAATCCCAAGAGAGGGATCAACCACCCAAAGATGGCGATTTGTGGGATAGTTAGTAGGAGAAGAATCGTTGGTTGCAGGGAGTATATCGAATTCCGATTCTTGTCAGGTATTGCATCCAACATCACACGCTGTGTAAGAATATCAGCAAATCCGCTAAAGAACATAGTAACTGTGAACATAGTGAAGAGAATCACTGTAGGAATCACATGTGCTACTGGCAATTCAATTAGTACAAATGAT
>CAYMLT010000070.1:0-12095 GCA_964391265.1 uncultured archaeon | reverse complement strand
GTATCTCCAGTTTTTACATCCGCCATCGGATTAATCACCATTTCTTCTTCTTTATTCAATCTCTCACCCATTCGCTCCCAAAATAAAGTTATACCTGTAGGTCATAGATTGCTTAGGACCCGATACAGGTCCACGTTGATTAGATGTTTTTCCTTTTGATGTCGATGGTATATCGCTTTTATTGGGAATTGGAAATTTTCTATTTGCGTTACAGAACCTCCAAGTTCCTCAATCTTCGAGCTCAAAAAAGGGCGATTCTTGCCATCAGGACCAACCAGATGAATACTGTATACCACCTTGGCAATCGATAGAGCCTTTCTGAGAAATGCTACATCCGCGCCACGGTTCCTAGTACCAAACGGGGGGTTTTCGAAAACCGTATCAATGGTCTTCTTCGGAGTCAAGAAGTTCACATCACCAAGTACGAAACTTATTCTATCCTCCGTTCCAAGTTCTATTGAGTTGTTTTGGGCAACTCTTAGAGATTCACTATGAAGGTCAACTCCGACCACATGTTCCGCTCTCAGTAATGCTGCACCATGTGCAAATACCCCATCTCCACAACCAAGGTCAAGTACAACTTTTCCATCAATGTCTCCATGGTCCATCTCTGCAGAGAATAGTATGGCAGCTGCTATATTGGCCGGAGTGGGATATGCATCTAGTATGAATGATT
This sequence comes from uncultured archaeon, assembly GCA_964391265.1. Classification (GTDB taxonomy): domain Archaea; phylum Asgardarchaeota; class Thorarchaeia; order Thorarchaeales; family Thorarchaeaceae; genus MP5-2226. Next base: position 11,419 of record CAYMLT010000070.1, on the reverse strand, counting down.
CCTTGTCATACGCATCAAACCTCTGCAGTGATTGCAATGCTATTTCCAGATCACGAAGGCGCATGAAGTGTTTTTTTAATTTGGTACTGATGAACTCTCCGAAAGCGCAGCTTTCCTGTTCCAGTAATACGTAGCTTTATCTTGCTGCTTCAAGCTCCACCGGAAATATAGATAGTTCCATTGGAATTCCACTGGAAACAAGACGGGAGCTGAGTTCATAGTTGGCAAAACCACCAAAGCTTAACAAACTGTTCGACAAATTCCTAGAAGGACAAGTGATATTCAGAAACAGAGATGCCTTGCGGCCGACATATGTACCTGACGATCTCCCATTTCGAGAAGAACAGATGAATCGCATAGCTTCTATTCTAGGCCCGGCTCTTCGTGGTGCACCTCCTTCGAATATCTTATGTTACGGAAAAACTGGAACTGGTAAGACCGTAGTATCAAAGTACGTTTTGAAGATGTTAATTGAAAAAGCAGAGGAGAGCAGTATCAAGGTCCCGCTAAGCGCTCATGTAAATTGCAGAATTATAGGTACGAATTACAGAGTACTACGAACTCTCTGCGAGTCTATTCATGCAACAATGCCCGATGGAACCTCAATTCCATTTACAGGACTCCCTACTGATGAAATACGATCAATCTTGATGCAGAAGCTGGACTCCTCTCCTACGATATTCGTAGTCGTTCTGGATGAAGTGGATAGTCTAGTAAAACGCGATATCAACCAAGGAAACGATATCCTCTACGGCCTAACACGAATGAACAGTGAACTGGAAAACAGTAGAATCTCAATTATCGGAATTAGCAATGATTTAAGGTTCAAGGATGTCCTAGATCCACGTGTGCTATCCACTTTGGGCGAAGAAGAGGTTATCTTCCCACCCTATAATGCAGTAGAAATACGGGGTATTCTACAACAGAGAGTACAACTTGCTTTCAATGAAGGGGCAATCCAAGATGAGGGAGTCATAAATCTGGTAGGAGCTCTTGCAGCTCAAGAGCATGGCGATGCAAGGCGTGCACTCGATCTCCTGAGAACTACGGGTGAACTTGCTGAGAGAAAGGGTGAGAGCCACGTTAGTCAAGAGTATGTGCGAGAAGCCCAGAAGTATATCGAGCGTGATACTATCACTGAAACTGTGAAGACGTTGCCTATGCAATCGAAAGCAGTTCTACTATCCGTATTCGCCCTTACAAAGAGTGGCCAAAAGGACATATACACTGGGGAGTGTTTCAATGCCTATGCAGAGATTGCAAAAGCATTATCTATCGATACGCTAACTCAGAGACGGGTTGGAGACCTCATTAGCGAACTGGATATGTTGGGATTGATCAATACCACTGTCGTGTCAAAAGGCCGATATGGACGTACAAAGAAGATTCGTCTCGGTGTGAGCAAAAAGCAACTAGGCACCATTTTAGAAGAAGACACTCGATTATCAAAGCTGGCAAAGGGCATGCTTGGTTGAATTCATTGACAAACCCCACCATCAACTAATCCTTATTGTCATTCAGTTGAGACAGGTCGTAAAAGAGTCGTACACAGGGCTTTCCAGTTCTGAGATTAACAAGTGTTACAATACCAGGTGTTGGTATTATTCCCTGTTTGCGCATGAAATCTGTCTGCCCCTGGAATGTACCTGAGTTAATAATTTGCACGCCCCTATATGTGTCCACTGCGTTATGGTGTGCATGGCCGAAATGAATAATGTCCGGAGGCGTATCTATTACCATCCAATCGCGATGCAGAGGTGCTAACTCTGTCTTTCCCCCGTAGATTGGTGCTAGATGACGCTTTCGAAGTAATTCCTTCATTCCAACGGCAGGTGCTACATATGATGCACCTGGAGAGTTGACAACTAGGTCATCCATGGAGTCACCATGAGTCAGTAGGATTTTGACTCCTTCTACCTTCAAAAGGCAAGGATCTCCCATCATCATGAACCTGTCGCCGAGCCCGTATAGAGGACCCGCAAATTCCTTGGGAATTGGGGGTTTTGGTAGTGCCTGTCTAGAGGCATCGTGGTTTCCTGGAATTGCAATGGTTGTAATCCGCTGTGGAAGCTTTTTCAGTTTTTGCGCTGTAATCTTGTATTGGCCCACAATATCCGGTACCAGCAAATTGTCCTTCTGACTTGGATATACTCCAATCCCATCAACAAGGTCGCCAGCTATGAACAAATATTCAATTTGATTGACCATTTCTCTGTCTGCAGAATCCACATCCTTTCCCTTGAGCCAATTTATGAACCTGTCAAATTCGTCCTCAAGAAACTCTTTGCTTCCACAGTGCAGGTCGGAAATGAATGCCGCGTGAACATCTCTATTTGCTCGACCTAATCTTCTCGCTGCTGGTATGTCTGGAAAAATAATGTCATCTGCTATCATTCGTCCACCTGGATCAATGTATCCCGATATGCATACAGTTTCATCTAGCAAGAGCGAATTCCCTTTTTCTTGCAGCTGTACCCCTTTCAGTCCTTCTCGTCCCGACGGAATGATACATGTTAACCGGTCCTTTTCCTTCCCGAACTCGGAAGAAATTTTGGGGTCCACCTCCCGTCCACTTTCCAATTCAATGATGATGTTTCGTGAACTAGACCCAATTCTCCTACCACTTACAATTCCCAAGACTACCGTATTCTGACGACGCGAAGCTTGGCCTCCCTCTTGCAAGACCGCCTTTCGTCGCTGAGCGCTATACCTCTTCATTTTCGCAAGGTAAGGTGAAACTGCTCCCTGTGTGTCTATCCTCCTCATGTAAATCTGCTTGATTCTATTGAACCGATCTTCGAAAAGGGCAAGAAAGTCTTCAATTGTTCCGGACGAGCCCACCAAATCAAAGACTGGATTCTTTATCACCACAATTCCATCCGTTCTCTCTTCCGACTCCTCAACAAGAGGAATCTCGGTAGATTCAACTTCAAGCTTCAGAATAACAGGTGGCTCTGAATGGCCAATTTCAGGTTCTATTATGATAGGGCGTAACTCGTCAATGTATGAAACCAAGAAATCGCGTGATAATATCACAGGAAAATCAGCAGACGCTCCTTCGGTCACTATTGTTTCAACGATTTCTTCGGGTGATTCCAAATCTACTATGTAGTCCAATGCATCTGGCGCAATTTGAAAGCCAGAAGTTACAATCTTCTTCAGCAATAGGCGTCGGAGAATAGCAGTCAATCGGTCACCAAGAAAAATAAGTGAGTGGGAATTCGTTTTAAACTTCTGCCTACATTGGTAAAATGAGTTGTGTGGCAAGCGTATTAAGTACATACTGGGTTCATCACTCAAGAACAAAACGCGCCATACACATCTATGCGAGGTCGAGTCATGAACATCAGACGTCTGCAACAAACTGGAGGACAACGGATTGACGGAAAACAATCCGGAGGGTCCTTTTTGATAATCCTGCCCAAAGAGTGGATTGATCGTCAGAAGCTAAAGAAAGGCGATCCCGTTGTCGTCGCAGAACGTGAGGATGGGTGCTTAATAATAGATCCACGCCTTCCAAAGCCTGGCGAAACAAGATTTACAGAGGTTCCTATGGAGTCCAATCTTCGATGGGCTATAACAAGCAAGTATCTTCTAGGATTCGATGAAATCCGTGTTATCTCTCAGAAACCAATAACGAATGAACAACGAGATGAGCTTAAGCGCATCACCAAACGATTTGTCGCGCTTGAAGTCACTGAGGAAACTGAAAATCAGGTGGTCATCCAGTGTCTTGTTGACCCTTCCACATTACCAGTGATTAAAGCGATGAAAAGAATGAACCTCATAGCATCCAGGATGCTTAATGATGCCTCTAGGGCCTATTTTGAAGGAAGTGCTGACCTAGCCCAAGATGTGATAGAACGCGACGAAGAGGTGGACCGACTTTTCTTTCTCATAGTTCGTGAATTACGATCCACAATCCAGTATTCGCGGATGTCTGAAGCCATGGGAATTACTCCAGTAGCAGCACTTGATCTCCGTTTAGCTTCACAGTATATTGAACGAATTGCAGATCTGGCTGTTGATATCGCATCTCGAGCTGACAAACCCCAAAGCGGTACAACCGTCAAGAAAATAATGACCATAGCTGAAACGGTCAAAAAGATGCATTCGGACTCAGTTTCGAATCTCTTCAAGTTTGATTCTGAAAAGGTGGCGTGGGTGATAGCAGCAGAGAAGGAGATCATCCAGAAAATTGCGAAGCTCAGGCAGGAAATCATTTCAGAAAGGAACAACGAACCACATACACAACTATATGTCGTAGACAGTCTTCTCAGGATTGGAGAAGCAGCAAAGGATATTGCAGATCTTGCCTTACCAAGCAATTAGGAGTTGACAAAACTGACGAAAATCTTTGGTACTAGTGGAATACGTGGCGCAATTGCAGACAAAGTTACCACCAATCTAGCTCTAGACCTTGGACGTGCATTGGGCACATTCCTTGAGGGCAAGGGAACAGTTGGAGTTGGAACTGATGAAAGAACTTCCCGCGAGATGCTAAGAAACGCATTCATTTCTGGGATTGTATCAACAGGGACAAATGTTGTCGACTTGGGCGGAGTTCCGATGCCCACAATGGCATCCCACAGTACGATGCTTGGCATATCAACGTCAGTCATTATTACGGCAAGCCACAACCCTCCTGCTGATAATGGATTCAAGTTCTTTGTTGGCGGTAGAGAGTATGTTCGCTCCGAAGAGATATTTCTTGAGAGCCGAGTTGCCGACAGACAATTCACTGTTGCCGATTGGTCCAATATTGGTAAGATTTCGCACTGGGATATCCGGGAATCATACATCCAACGTGTCAAGGAGTTTGTACTCCAAAGAGGTGGCAAGTCTGACGGAATGAGAGTCCTGATCGACACCGCAAACGGAGCAGCATGCAACTATACTCCTCATATCTTACATGATTTAGGCTTCAAAGTGATCTCAGTTAACTCAAACCCCGATGGTCACTTTCCAGGCAGACCCGCTGAACCCTCGCCAAGCAATCTTGTCAATACCATGAAGATGGCTGCAGATTCTGATTTTGCAGTGACACTGGCACATGATGGGGATGGTGACAGACTAGCAGTTATTGATGAGGATGGCCAATTCATTGATCAGAATCGAGTCATTGCTCTCTTTGCTCGAGATGAGGTAAAGCGTCATGGCGGTGGTACTGTGGTAGTTTCAATTGATACATCAAGTGTTATCGATGAGCTTGTGGCATCTGCTGGCGGGAAAGTCGTCAGAGCGCCTTTGGGTTCGCTTCAAGAGACCTTTGAAAAACCAAGTGCAGATGATATTGTATTGGCATCTGAACCATGGAAACCCATATTCATGGACCTTGGAAAGTGGATGGACGGTATTGCTGGAGCTGCAAGGCTAGCTCAAATGGTGGCTGAAGAGGGAAAGGGGAGCTGTATCGAACTGATGAAGACTGTTCCCAAGTATCCCATGCTTCGAGAGAATGTTCCCTGTCCAGACAAAATTAAACCTCAATTCTTGTCTCGTGTTAAGGAACTCTTACTTCCAGAGATCTCAGGTGTAGAACAGGTCTTAGAAGAGGACGGTATCAGGATAGAAAGGAATGATGGGTCGTATGTACTGGTGAGAGTATCGGGAACAGAACCGAAGGCACGGTTGTATATTGGCGCCAAGACACAGGAAGGCTTAGACAAGCTGGCCGCTATTGCTCGTGAAATCATGAAACAGGTTCTTGAGAGTCTTGATGCGTCTTAGACGTCCATAATCGATAAGAATCGAGTCGATAAATATGGCGCCGAGGATGAGATTCGAATTCGTGCTTTACATCTGTGATTTATGCAAAGTCTCACGAGCCTCGAGGGCAACGGTTCTCTCGTCTGCGAATAGTTTCGAGACCGTCTCCGTAGCCGCTTGGATACCTCGGCTTCAAACTGCCCTGCTATACTAAGCGGATATAATGTTAATGCTTAGGCTCACAAAATCACAATGTTTCTCTCAAGTTCCATCCACGGCGTCACTTTTACTGGTATTCGGTTTTACGGTGTCAAATTTTATTAAAATTATTGAGCATTCTTCATTTTTGCTCTGACAACTGGGAAAAATATGACAGAGATCCCCACAGAGAGCAATACAATTGGAATTGCCCATAACAAATCGACATTCGGGCTCCGGGATGGGTAGCCAACCGGATTGTCAACATCGAAATCTATCAGAATGAACTCTTTGTCTTGGTCGGCAAGATATGCGTAGACGCCATCATAATACACAGAATGTGGTGCTGCATTGGCATACTTGGCAATTAATACGGGATTTCTAGGGTCAGTGACATCCAGAAATTCAGCCCCTTCCTGCAAATCAGCTAATACTAAGTACTCTCCGTTTCCGGAAACACCATACACTTCTCCCCCATCATTAAATGAGCTCAGCCAAATTGGGTCTTCTGGGGATGATATGTTGTATATTCTAAGACCGCCCCCATGACACCCAAGATAGAGAATTTCTCCATACACGCAAATATCCCAAGATCCCTGTGAATTGGATAGGGTTCGGATAATGTCTGGAGAAGAAGGTTCACTAACATTCATCACAATAAGACCATTATCGAGTGCCGCAAAATATGCAATGTTTCCTACGGTCGCTACATCATTCCCTCGAGAGGCAACAGCAAATGTTCCAAGTATTGATGGGTTTGATGAATCTGAAACATCAATAACTGCAAGTTTCCCGTCTGTATTTACCACATACGCACGGTCGCCAGTAACAAAGACATTGTATGCAACACCTACTGAGGCATTTCCAAGAATGGCTGGACTTGATGGAACACTAATATCAACAATAACGAGGCCATTTGTGGTTCCCGCGACGTACAATAAGTCATCCTCTATGTCCATTCCAAAAGCACCATTGCTCAATGGAATATTCGCTATTCGTATTGGTGCGCTGTAGACGCTTTTGTCAATAACCACCACACCATCATTGTTCGATACGTATGCAAAGTTTCCAGCAACTTCGATATTATACCCAACAAGTCGCCCTTGAATGATGATCTCGGGATTGGTTTCAATACTGACGAAAACAGCAGAAATGATTCCAGCCACAATGAGAACTAATGAGATGAGGATTCTCCTTCTAGGCGTCATTATTGTTCATTGCATTCTCTCTATTGTGTACTATAAAGAAGGGTGTTTGGCGCAAGATGACAGATGCAATCAATGAAGCAAGAACTCATATCAAACAACTATTCTATTGGATTCGATATTAGATGTTGGTCGAAATTATCTCGGCGACAGTCGTATTGACTGCAACACTCCTCCTCTGGTCTGCAATCAATTTCAGAAAATGGAAAAAGGAACTACAACACACCCTTGACAGTAATAGTAGAGTCATAACTACATCAGTAGGTGCCATTGAGTACGCTCTTGTTGGTGAAGGTCCTACCATCATTGCAATTCATGGGGCTCCTGGAGGATATGATCAAGGTATTTTTGCAATGCGTGATTGGGTCGATGAAGGTTATTCGGTACTTGCTATCTCCCGTCCTGGCTATCTAAAGACTCCACTGAACACGGGCCCATCATTTGAGGAACAAGCAGAAGTAATCCGCGTACTCATGGACTCATTGGATATTCAAAAAGCCGCCATTATTGGATCATCTGCAGGGGGACCAGTTGCCCTAGTCCTTTCTCTGCAATACCCTAAACGTGTATGGGCACTCGGGTTGATTTGTGCAGTCACTCTGCCATATAGAGCTGAGAATAACTGGTTGAATAAAGTAGTTGGTAGATTATTTGCTTCGAATCTTCTTCTGGATATTGGTGTATGGCTATTCGATGTGCTAACGCGCTATCGAACCTCATATTCTCTGAAGAGAATGTTCAAGGAAAACTCATCATCAAGTAAGTTTCAGATTAATGAACGCGTTAAGCATACGTTAGATAATCCCAATCAGATTGCATGGTACAAGGAATTCATTCGTACTGCATGTCCATTGACCCCACGGAAGGATGGTCTTGAAAATGACATGGAGATACTACAACATGCAAACATCCCGAACTTGGAGAACATTACAGCGCCAACTCTGATTTTTCATGGAAAAGCGGATAGGGTCCTCCCCTTTTCGCACGCAGAACATGCCGCTTCATTAATACCCAATGCAAAATTGGTCAGCTTTGACAATATTGGACATGTAATTTGGATAGGAGATCACCTAGAACAGATGAAACAGGAAATCAGTTCCTTTCTTCAAGAACACCATCCTGAGTAGTGTCTGATGTTTCGTATTCAAAATGTGATAATCGAGTAGCCATCATCAGCAAATTTCAGAAGATCGCTGTGTCCTTTTAGTTCGCCTTTTACCGGAACACCTAGTCTCTCAGCTGCTTCGGTTGCCGAAAATGCCGCAGTGCATGCCTTGCACGCATGATCGATTATACCCATCTGCATTGCTACGTCAAAAATTGGGAGTTTGACGCTTCCATCTACAATACCAATAAGGAGTTTTGTGGATGCGCACTCGAGAACTACCGCAACTTCATGGCCTTTCTCATGGAAATTGATTGCATTGAGTAGAAGATGGTAAAACTGCATCTTGTTTTCATCAGTAGCTAAAAACATGTATTTCATGACAAATTCCCTCAAAATGTAGAGATTTATGCACGATAATTAGTCTTCCTAGACAACTTGATAGAAAATGGTGCGAGGGGGATATTTGAATTCGCGATGGGGAAAACGTTGAAATCTTTAGACGTACTCCATCTGAAATAACTCGGGGGTAGTGTGGCGAATGGCTTTAACAACAAAACTAGAAGCTTTGTCCTTCATCTGTTTTGCAGGTTTCATGATAATTGCGATAATAGCTATTAGCTATCCCACGTTTGAATTCCTAATAATCACAATTGCAATATGTGTAATCTTTTTTGTTGTTTTGATATCCAATCTCTATATTGGACTCAAGGATAAGTTATTGGAATCTCGAAAGCTGCCTTGGTGGAACAACATTGGCGTATCCTTGATGGCCCTAGGGATCCTACTCTATACGAATCTGACGCTGGCAATTTCAGCAATTCTTACAGGTCTGATCATTCTATTGTTTGCTACTTTCTACAAAGAACGCACAAACAGTGAAGTAGCGTCTGATACCGAAAATCAAAAAGATGGTGCGGAGGGTGAGATTTGATTAGAACATTCTCAGTTAGGGAGATTTATCTGCAGAATCCAGTAGATTATGTGTGTGGTTGTGGGAAGGTATTCCTACAATTCTATATGGGGGTTTTCTTCTGAAAAAGGAGATATGTGCAATTATCAAATCGGTATCCCTGAAGGATTTCCTAATCTACCTGATAGGTTCAATCCTGCTATCGCTTTTGTTTGGGTTTACATACTATGAGAACTGGGCCGGAGGTGTTGGAGCTTCACTATATGCCATCAATCTATCATCTTCAGTATTCGCACTTGGCGCACCCTTTGTTCTAGGCGCGTCAATTCTTTTGCGTTCTTCCCAACATATGGAACTTGAAAGGGAGCAAACAAATCATCATTATGCAAGGTCTCTAACACTATCTCGGTATATCTTTCTCTTGATCGTTTCATCGGTCTTTGTATTTACTTGGATTCTTCTTTCGTATTCTCTAGCGATACAGGCCTACTCTTATCTCTCGGTTGATCTAATTCTCCAATATCTTCCAGGCACATTGGTTTCTGGTTTCCTGATCACCGCGATACTCTGCGCAACAATCCTGTTTGTAGTGACTATGATGGACGATTGGAGGTTGGAATCTATCAGTGGTATTGCCTTCTTCTATATACTTGGCATTTCTTTTGGGTCATCACCGTACCTCACAACTCGTGACTCCTTGGCCATATTCAGTCCTTACCACTTGTATCGTTTTCTTGCTTTTGGGCTATCTGGCAATATCTCTGATCCTGAGATGGGTGTTATTTGGGGAGATCCGGGAAGAATGAACATGATTCTGGGAATCAATTATGGTTTTTCAGATATCCTCCTCTCATTTGGATTGTGGACAATATGCAGTCTGGTTTTGTTGTTACTCACTCAATATCCTGTTGGTCAAAACACAACCCGTGCCTTGCTTGAAAACAGATTAGACCGCTTCGAAGCAGATAGTATTCCAATACTGAAACAGCTAGACGAAGCAAAGAGGACTTTGAAAAGCAGAAGGCTTGCCGTGGGGATGGTCTTGGTTCTCATGTTGATACTCCTTCCATTAGCTCGTACTTCTGTAGTGATTGCGAATGAGGAAGAGAACACGAATATTCTATACCAAAGCCCATCAGGTGGAATGTCACTTGCATTAGGTGAGTGGATGTGCGGAGAGGTTGAGGTTGCCCCTCCTGCAATCGGTCTGAACAATATGTACCAGCTCCGTGTGCAAATTCTTGATTGGGGTGGTTGTCCTCAGGAGCTGGAATTGTGGAGAATCCTCGCCCCGATGAGCGTTTCCTCTTTTGAAGCATTGAATGCAACTGAAAAAGACGAATTAGTTCATTCCAGAAGCATGTCGATTACACCTGACCGTACCGACCTCAGCGGAGGTTTCAGTAGCATCCAAACTACAGGAACTCACCTCTGGGCCATCAAATTTGTCCCCGCAGAAGGATATGCCGTGCAAGGAGTGATGAGGATTGTGATAACCATAACACTCGAAGCGTCTTAATCCACCACCTCGTTCAATGCTGATAAAATAAGAAGTGGTGCGGAGGGCGAGATTTGATGCTAGCTCCTAACTTGAGCAATCTATTTATGATTTGAATATTCAAACATTCTTTGAGGGCTTTAAGGCATGCAGAAACGAGATGAAGGCTCGGGAATTGAACTTACACCCAAAATTGTAAGCTTCACTGAACTTGGTTTTGGGTTACTTGTTGCTCTTATGGGCACATACGGAATGCTTCCTATTTTCGAAATATGGCTTGCTGTCGTAATTCTAATGCTGATATTCATACCACTCCTGCTCTATTTCTCAGTGGCAATGATAGTAGGTCCAGTAATGACGTTCGATTATAATTCGAAACCATTGTATATCATTGGATCTATAATTGTTGTTTCCATTATGTTCGCGTACCCCTTCCTAGGAGATTTAGGAATAGCCATAGTTGCAATACTCTCTGGAGTTTTGATCATTTTCCTATCCATTTGGCATTATAGAACCCTCCATTGAAAAACAACAAGTCTGGTATTTCGGTTTGAAAATGAAAATGGTGCGGAGGGCGAGTCGCCATTTCTTGTAGTCTTGCTAAGAACAGACATGACCCGATTGGATAAACAGGTCTGTTTACGTAACTGGCAAAAGCATTATATCAGTACTCGATTTCTACCGGATTTAACTGTGCGGAGGTTGCCCAGCCAGGTTAAAGGCGCTGGGTTTAGGTCCCAGACTTTGTTGCAATATCGCAGCAAAGGGACAATCTCGTAGGAGTTCGCGAG
>CAYMLT010000069.1:0-12282 GCA_964391265.1 uncultured archaeon | reverse complement strand
ACTGGAGAGTTCTTTGAGTATATGCTGTCTATGAGAAAGATGAGTATTCAAATTGGTCCCGGGATTCTACAGGAGTTAGCAGACAACGAAGCAGCAATGAACTGGATCCGACAAGGTAGTGAGCAATGGGTTCAGAGTATGAAAGACCTAATTGATGATTTAGTTAAGACTGGAACCATCTCTATCCGTACGCCGTCCGAACATTTGGCTAGGGGGATTCTTGCACTTCGTGATGGTCTGTATGGTTCGCTGAGTCTTGGAGCAGATTTTGAGAAAGTCAGAGATACGTGGGTTGAGATTATGGGTATACTAATGGAACAAGCACTAAACTAGAATCCTCTACTGCTTCATATCGACCTCAATCCACTCCCCGCTCTTTTGGAACCCACATGCATCACCATAGAATTTCATTAATTCGGGTTCTATTGATGCAGAAACAATCTTTGCCCCTCTAGTAAATGCTTGTCTACAAAATTCAGCGACAAGAGTTGTTCCAATGCCTTTTCCCCTACTATCTCTATGGACTCTTGTTTCATGAAGGCCCACCTCTGACTTTCTCGTTGGTACAAAGAATCCAAGAATATAGCCAACAATATCATCAGCCTCTTCAGCAACAAGAAAGATGACATGCGAATCCTCAGTTGACCTTCTGAAGTCGTCGGGGGACCAGTATTCCTCCGCATCTGCCAAGAATAGTTCATAACACACTTTTGCATCATCTGGTCGAGCCGGTCTAATATGCATAGCCAACTCTTTTTGTCTTTCCATTTCACTCTTGTGTGATACTCTAAGATTTCAGATGCTATCGTTTGTAATGTTTATAGAGTTTCATTAGGGCGTTTCTAAGATGTTCTGGCATATCAGGATCTTCTAACCATGAAGGTATTAATTCCACTCGTTTGGACGCCCATTCTTGATCTCCATGTTGTGAGGCCATTTTTAGCTCGATAGCAGTAGCAGCTATATGCGCTTCCAGTACCTCTTGGTAATTATCCCACACCAATCTGTGTGAAATGGCAAAGCCTCTGAGTTTGAGATGCTTTAACTCAACAAGCTCATGAAGTAGTAGCCACCGGTGCTTAATTACATCACTTATTGTCGTCTTGTCGTCAGATGGAGTATCACCACTGAAGTACTCTAGAAGCTCTTGAGGCGTTACATCATCTGCATTAATCGAAGCCTGATTCAGGATGTCTTCATTCTCTACTATGGCTTTTCCAATCTCATCAATTGAAATATCCTTTCTCATAGTGGTTTGCTCCTTATGCACCCCTCTTTGAGTAGAGGGGGTTTCTTTTCGCTGATGTAAGCAATGAGATTTTACTCTTTTGAGTAACGTCCGTGAAAACATCATTTTCCCGTTGTCTTACAAACTTGAAGAGTTCTCCATTACCGTCCTGAGCGTCGACTACTCCTTCCAATATACTCTATAAGGCTGAATCTCTATCGAATCTTGTTCATCATAATGTATGATGGGGGCAACAATGTCGTCGAGAGATGTGTTTGACCAAAAACGGGCATTTCAGATTTTGCGTAAGCTATGCAAGATTGGCCCTCGTGTTAGTGGTACTAATGCGGAAATTCGGACCGTATTACTTATCGAAGACCATTTTAGGAATGCAGGACTAACATCAATTCACATAATGGGACTTGAACATCAATATTATGATGCCAAAAAGGCGAATGTTGGGCTTCTAGATGATAATGGTCTTGTTGAAGGAGTACCCTGTTGGATGAGTACATCAACCCCCTCGGGGGGAATCAAAGCCGAATCTCTGTATATTGGAACTTATGAAAGAGTGGAGAATATAGATTCCAAGGGTGTATGGAATAAGATAATTTTTGCATTACTGGATGATCAATTCAGTGACGCAGTAACCAAGGCTTGGGGGAAACTTTATTCCATGAATCCTGCTGGAGTTGTTTTCTTGGACATTCAGCGAGACATAGCTCCAAGAGCATTTGTCAATAAGCGCCTCACTCCCTTCTTCTCCAAGACACCATCCATTGTGGTTTCAGCGAAGCAAGCACGACCCATTCATGAGCAGATGTTTGGCAAAAAAATGAAGTTAGTTGTTGAAGCTTCAGTAGGTTCTGCAGTAATTCAAAGCATTCGTGGCAAACTCAAAGGTAAGAAGTCTGATGCAGTACTGATTTGTGCTCATCACGATACACACTCGCTTACCCCTGGAGCGACTGATAATGCAGCGGGAGTCGCAATCATGCTTGAAACAGCACGCATTCTGTCTCAGCAAGATACTAACTTTAGCTATCAGTTTGTTTCATTTGGAGGAGAAGAATTAGGATTGAAAGGGTCGTGGGCATATGTTTCTGAGGTTGATTTGAAGGACATTAAACTGTGTATTAACATTGATAGCGTTGGAGAATTGCCTGGTATGATGCTGGCCTTAGCAGCTGGAAGCGATGAGATGATTGACTGGTTGTCCAAGATTGCCAACAAGAATGAATATCCTGCAAGATGTAGAAGAACCGCAACATCCGGGGGAGATAACAAGGTTTTTGCTGCAAATGGAATTCCGACAATCCACTTGGCTAGTTACGGGACAACGACAGAAAAAGTAAGCCATAGTCCAATAGACGACATATCGCTTCTTACTTCATTCACAATCGGGGAAATGGGTAAATTCCTATGGTCAATTGTCAAAGAACTAGAAAACAGCAAAGAAATTCCCTTTAGTCTGAAAGTTCCAGAGGACCTTGTCCGAGCTGCAAAACAACGTATCATTGACGAACGAAAGATTCTGTAATTGCGATACACATCTTCAGAGCAAAGGCGAAATGGTCTTCAGAATTCGTCTAATCACTCTCTCATTTGATTTCACAATTAGCTCATCGTCTTCTCGGTGTTCTTGGTCTTCCAACTGTGGAAGCGCTTCTCGCTGTAATCCATCCAGAGTAGCTCGGATGCATGGACCGAGGACAAGTGGATTGTATCCACCTTCTAAAACCCAGAACGAGCCCCTCATGCCTAGAGAAGAGACAAGCCGCTCGATCTCACTTGCGATGAACCAATAGGTGCTAGAATCAATATTCAGTTCTCCGATGGGATCTGTAAAATGCGCATCGTATCCAGCAGATACTGCAATAACATCAGGATTAAAGCTCTCAATAGCAGGTCTAACAATCTTGGTAATAGCTGACTGATATGACGAATCGGACGACTCTTCATACAAGGGGATATTGATGTTAGTGCCTCTCGCCTCTCCCTGTCCAAGTTCTTGAAAGTGGCCTAGTCCAAAACTATTATGATCATACTCATGTATTGAGATGAATTGGACTGCTGGATCATCATAGAATATCTCCGCTGTACCATTTCCAAAGTGGTCATCAATATCGAGAATCGCGATTTTCTCAACCCCCTCGTCCTTCAGGAGCTTCCTTGTTGCAACTGCCACGTTATTGAAGAAACACAATCCCATGGACGATGAAGTCGTAGCATGGTGGCCTGGTGGCCGAACAAGAGCAAAAGAATGTCTGCATGACTCAGATGCAACCAGTTCTGCAGCTAGCATGGCTCCACCTAGAGCATGGAGCGCGCTTGAAAGTAAATTCTCACTAGCATACGCTGATTCCCCCAGTTGTCCCGAGCCGAATTTTGACATCAGTTCAACGCTATGTACAAGGTATGACGAATGAACGAGCAAAGCCTCATCACATGTTGCAAGAGGCGTTTTGAACTGCATAATACCATCGAGTACATTATTTTCCTCAAGATATTGCAGAGTTATTTTGATGCGCTCAGGATTCTCGAAACCTTCCATGAAATCCGTTGTAAACGGTGCAACATGCTGGTCGAACCCTGACTGCTCAATTAACGTAATAGCATCCCGGGACATCGTTGCCACACTCTAAAAGGGGTCCAAATTTGCATATACTCTTTCAGTGGACGAATGACTTATGATTTTCACTCAGTCAGAAGTCTTTGGTACGTGCTGTTTTATTGTGCCGGTGTGAGGTTCTTTCAGAAATACTTAGCCTCAACACTTCTTCTGGTGTTCTTGATTTGATTCTCATGAATGATCATATCATCTAGCCACAGTGGAAAACCTTATAAGTATCGTAGCCGATATCGGTATAGATATCGTAGCCGATATCAATTTAGATACGGTTGATATCGCGAACAAAAATATAGAGGAAAAGACAATGTGTTCACCACATACAAAAGGAAACATGCACTATGGCCCCCGAGAGGGTCATGGAGGTTCCGGTCATTGGAAGCGACGGGAGGCCCGTGTTCCAAAGGGCTACCTTCGACATACGGTATTGAATCTACTCAACGAGAGTCCCGTATCGGGCTCAGAGATAATCAATAAAATCAGTGAACGTACAGATGGTAGATGGAGTCCAAGTCCAGGTTCTGTTTATCCGTTGCTTTCTTGGCTTCGTGATTCAGGCTATACAACCGAGGTAGAAGATTCGGAAGCAGGAGTCAAGAGGTATCAACTGACAGAAAGCGGCAAGGAGTTTCTAGAGGAACATGACAAGAGGCATCCAGACTTCGATGCAAGTTTTCAAGAAATTGGATCACGAATGCGTGGGCTGGCTGGACTTCCAGATGAGGCCATTGAACTATTCAAAAGTTTTCGTATACTACGCAGATCCAGTCGCAGACTGTTTGACCAGCTTCGAAAACAGTATTCCGAGGAAGCCGTGAAGGCGGCAAAGCTTGCACTTGACGAGTTTATAACAAAAATCGACAAACTCGTTGAGCCAGCCAACGCATAATGCCAGAAGCCAAAACTATTTTGAAATCTCAGAAAACCTGAGGGGGCCATCTAGGCCTCGCTCATCTTTTTTTCTTCGTAAGAAGCCCTTTTATCACTAATCGGGTACTGAATATATTGGTTGAGTGAATAGAATGGTCACGATAATAATGCTCATTCAAGGAAGAGCTGGAACAATCTGGGATGCGGCTCAGAGGATTGAAGAAATTGAAGGCGTTCAGACCGTTCATACTGTTACGGGACCGTATGATATTATAGTCTATGCTGAACTCCCCTCAGCGGAGGGTCTTCGTAGTCTGACCAAACAAATCCACGACATTGATGGAGTAGAACGTACAGAAACCTGCATTGCAATGTAACTATTCATTTAATGCCATATTCTCCACTTGACCGAATTGATTCTTCAGAATACGAAGTAGTGGAAGTCCAATGAGCAGACCTGCAATGGTTGCAAGTGCAACCTTGATTGGGGTAATGATACCAGCTCCCAGCCAAAGCATTTGCAGTACCTCCGGAGTGAACCCGTAGAACAACCAATAGGTCTGTCCAGGAATCAAGACAAATATTCGGAACAGAATATCTGATTCAAGTCCAATAATGATAGTGAATAGGAGGCCAAGGATATTTTGATGTGTTTCATCTTTTGGCCACCAATCTCTATTAGTAATCAAAACAAAAGCCAGCAACACTCCATACCCAAGTAAGGTATCCCATATGCCCCATAATGGGAGCACCCAAGATACAGGTTCTAGAAAATATCCAAGAAGCATTATGGAATAGATACCAAGAGCCGGTTTCCATCTACGTTGGTACACGAATCCCCCCATTGCTGCTCCTAGAGGTGCTCCAAACTGGAACACTAACTCGAATGGGTCTCGGAAATATATGAAATGGCCCGTCAGACTGCCTATTCCAACCGCAACCGCGCCAATATATGGTCCCAACAACGCTCCAATTATGGGGCTCAACAAGAATACCCACGAGTCCCAGATACCCCCATAGAAACCAGGTATCATTGGAATTACATCCAATGCTGCAACCATTGCTGCAAAAACAGCAGTTAGGGCAACGAATAAGCTCTTGTTTGATTCAATAGAAATGGCCATGATTTTTGCACAGCTTGTAAACCCTGATTTAAACACCTTTGTTTCTATTTCTTTACGGCGTTCAAGAGGGCTTTCAGAGTATATGTATTGAGAACATCCTTCTTTGTAATCCATCCTCTACGGGCCTGATAGATTCCAAACTTCATGTTATCAAGTTCATGTAGCTTATGTGCATCAGTGTTAATAGATATTTTCAAACCCATTCCAATTGCAGTGCGTAGATTGCCTGCGTTAAGGTCTAGACGTCTTGGATGCGCATTTAGTTCCATCGCAATGTTGTTTGCCTTTGCAGTTTCAAATACCTTCTCTAGATCTATCTCAAATTCCTCTCTTCTATGGATCTGTCGCCCTGTGGGATGTCCAAGAATGTGCACATACTTGTTTTCCAATGCATTGCAGACTCGAGATGTCATGGTTTTCTTGTCATCTTTCATTCTGCTATGAATCGATGCTGTCACAATGTCAAGTTGCTCAAGCACATCATTTCGAATATCCAGCTTTCCCTCCGATAGAATGTCAACCTCCGCCCCTTTGAGTATCTTCATCTTCCAACGGCCAGAAGCATTCAGGTCATCTATCTCATCAATACGTTTCAAGAGTCGTGTTTCGTCCATGCCATTGGCGATGGTCAAGCTTTGAGTATGATCGGATACACAATAATACGAGTAGCGCCTTGCATCTGCAGCGTCCAACATTTCCTCTATGGGGTGTGATCCATCAGATTGATTCGTATGACTATGCAGATCTCCACGAATATCTTTCAGGTCAATTAGAATGGGAAGTTTTCCATTCTGTGCTGCCTCGATCTCTCCGGAATTCTCTCTTAATTCTGGGGGAATCCACGCCATTCCGAGTGCTGCATATATTCCCTCTTCATCCTCACCTGCGATTTTTTTCTTCTTCTCTCCCTTGAAAAGGCCATATTCATTCAGTCGGAGATTTCGCTTCCGAGCAATAGCACGCATCTGAACATTGTGATCAACATTTCCCGTGAAGTACTGCAGTCCTGCACCGTAGCTATCAACTGGTAGGACTCTGAGATCCACTGGAAGCTTAGATTTTAGCCGAACCGATGATTTCGTAGGTCCACGTACAATAATATCTACCACATCATCAATACCCACGAAGGCATCCATTACAGGTTCCGCATCATCCGCATCTACAAGGATATCAATATCACCAACAGTTTCACGGCGCCGTCTGAAAGATCCCGCAACCTCGGCACGTCGCACACCTGATACTTGACTAACAACTTCGAGGATTCTATCCACTATGGGTTGTGCATCTGCATAGAGTGTTCTCCCGAGACCCGAACGCACAAGCTGTATTCCAGCTAGTATCAGGTCCTGCGTTTTCTTTCCCATCCCTTTTAGACCCGATATTTTGTCGTCCTCTGCGGCTTTTTCCATTGAATCTAGATCTGTGACACCAATTTCGTCGTAGAGAAGCTTAATCTTCTTAGGCCCTAAACCCGGAATTGCTTCCAATTCCATCGCTTTTACTGGTATTTTTGCTCTCAGCTCATCCAGAATTTCGACTTTCCCAGTTTCCAAATAGGTTTTGATTAATCCAGCAAGCCCTTTTCCAACTCCAGGTATGCTAGTCAATTCATCTCTTTTAGCAACCGCTTCAATGTCCTCTCCAAGTGCTCCTACAGCTCGAACAGCCCGGTAGTAAGCAAGAGGTTTGAATTTATCCTTCCCCTCGACGTCAAGAAGGATGGCGATTTCTTTCAGGACTGCAGCAACTTCACTATTCCGAGTCAAGTATCTCTCACACCTATTGACCTTTGTATGGATCTATTGACCTGACTGCATCAACTACGGCCTTGATGTTTTCCTCCGGTGTGTCAACGGTTACAACGCATCCAGGTGCCACGTACAATTTCTCATACCCTGCCTCCTCTATAGCATTGAGAATCTGTTCTTTCGCCTCGTCCGGTGTGCCTGTTCTGAACACTCCATTGTGGTCGATACCCCCGAAAACAGCCTTCCGAGATATTTTTCTTCCCTGTTTCAATGAGTGAGAAGAGGTCTGGTCTTCCCAGTTAATTGCATCAAGTCCCATTGTACGTGAAATCTTTTCAAATCTAATGACTTCGTTTGGCTCCCTAGCATGAAGGTGCATCACAATGAACTTGGCTTTTCCTCGAAGCTTTGAGATAAGTTTCAGATCTTGAGGGAGAATAAACTTCTCATAATTCTCATCACTCACAGATGCTTCGGTTGAATGTTGTGAAGCAATAAAGAGGCCATCCGCGCCTGCTTCCAGAGTTGCTCGAGCGAAATCAACCATGACATCTGTAATCATGTCCAACGCTGATTCGATGATTTCTGGATTCTCATCCATGTACTTATTCAGGTTCTTGTCGCAGATTTTGTCAGTTACCATCGGGCCATCGAAAATTGTAGCCATGGTTGGCACCACTCCATGAGTGTACTCTTTAATGAGTTCAACTGCGCGAACTTGATTTCCGAACTCTCCTGCCATTACATCGGGTTTTTCTAAGACCTCCCAGTCACTTGCCTTCTCAATGGCTGCGCTCGTGAGTGTAGTTGACCCAGATATTGCTCCATCATACTCTGCAGTACAACCGAAGTCAACACAAGGGTAATGTCCAAAGAAACTGATCTTCAAAAGATCATGATCGAATTTCCTATGGAACTTAATCTCTTCAGCCGCAAGCCCCTCAGGCGAACGGTCTAGTTCTGGATGATGTTTCCATATAGATATGGGGATCTTTCCATCAAAATTGCCCAGAAAAGTTTCTTTCAATAAATCAAATTTCGACATGGCACCTCTGGCAAGGAACTGGAGAATAATGAGGCTTTCGAAGCAGCCCCATTTTCAAGTAGTATCCGCTTTGCTCAGTTTTATGAGGTTTCAAACCGTTACAAGTATCTCTAAATATGGGTACTTAATGGTCTTAGTGAATATAGACCAGCTACATGGAGGAACTCTCTTGTCTGATAAAACAGCTCTATACGACTCATCGGTTTTTCTTGATATGAGTGGTTTAGATGACCCAGTTCTTTCTGGTCCTGACCCTAATCCATTTTGGAATAAAGCGCGATTTGAGATGGCATGGAATCTTCCTGTCATGTGTAGAATTCTAGACAGTGAAGAGATTACCCTTCAACAAATGCGCATAGCAACTCGCAATGAATTAAGCCTCTTCCACGACGTATCGTATATTGAAACCATGGAACTCTTCGGGAATACCGGAACTGCTTTTTCCGCCCGTTTTGGATTGGACACTCCGGAATGTCCTGTTTTTCAGGATATGCACATCTATGCAGCTTATCCAGTTGGTACCGCAATTGATGCAGTGTTAGGCGTCGAAGAGGGCAAGTTCAAGAATGCAATGTCTTTCTTTGGTGGGCTTCACCATGCCATGGAGAGTAGAGCTGCAGGATTCTGCTACTACAATGACTGTGTTATAGCAATGAAAAAATATAGAGAAAAGTATCCTCACAAGAAAGTGCTTTACCTAGATACTGATGTCCATCATGGCGATGGACCACAAGCCGCCTTTTACGATGATCCCAATGTTTTGACAATCTCTATGCATGAACTAAGTATGGGATTCTTTCCAGGAACCGGTCGACCTGAAGAAATAGGAATTGGAGAAGGCAAAGGGTACACCGTGAACATTCCTCTTCCTCCATTAACGGATGATAGTGAATTCTGGAGAGTTTTCGAGGATGTTGTTGTCCCTATTTGGCTTGCTTACAAACCTGATTTAGTATTCTGGGATGTCGGAGCAGATGCACACCTAAGTGACCCTCTTGCAGATCTTATGCTTACATACGATACATATCATCGTCTATCAAAGACAGTTCGTCAGCTTGTTCACTTAGGTGAACGGAAACTAGTGGTGACAGGTGGGGGCGGATACAATCCGGTAGCAGCAGCGAAAATTTGGACGATTGTTTTATCCAACATAGCAGGTATGGCGCTCCCTCCAACCCTTCCTCCCGAATGGGTCAAGCTATGCCATTCCCATGGCCTAAAGTTACCAAGAAGCGGATGGACCGATAGACCCACACGAATTGATGAGGAACATTATATCAAAATACGAAGAGCAATCGATGAGGCCATCGATAAGATCCATAATCTTATTTTTCCAATTCATGGACTTGAGAAATAGCACCATGGATTAGTTCATTGTACCAAAGATACAACGATGACCTGTTCCATCAATGTAGAGTTTTGTTATTCTAAAGGCAGAAAACACTTCCAAGATCTCCTCTTCCGTAAAATAGTGGTGCAACACACCGCTCTCAGGCCCGCGTTGCGGTAGATATGTTCCGGGTTCTACCTCCTTCAGATCCCAATCATTCTCAGAAGATACTGGCGTTTCAGGGAGAATCGGTACTGTGATGAAGATATATCCTCCTGGACGAAGAACTCTCTCTATCTCTGATATTGTAGATTTGATAGCAGCTATCCGATTGTGATGAATCACTTGAATTGATATAACTGCATCAAATAGCATGTTCTCGTAAGGGAACCCATCTTCCATTCTAGAATGCATGACGTTTGCCGAGAGACCTTCCTCTGTCAGCCATTCTTCTGCCATGTCAATCGCTTTTTGCGACATGTCAAAGCCAAACATGCTGAAGCCTCGCTTAGCGAGATAGACAAGGTGGCGTCCTGTCCCACATCCAATATCAAGAATTCTCCTTGCATCAGTACTTGCAAAGAGTCTAGCTATCTCATCCATGCTCTGATGGGGCTCAGTAAAAACCCGTCCTTTCTTCTTGAAAATTTCATCCCAATCAGGCATTGCAGGCATTCAGTCACGAATCTTCCTCTTAACGATGTTCATCCAACATTCAAGAGAAAATATTAGATGGTAAGGCATGCTGACTGATGTCATCTAGGAGGAATTCACAACGCAAGCAACAAAACCACGCTTACGCTACATTGTTCTTATTGTTACTATGATACTAATGTTTTCAGGAATTGCTCTAGCCGCTATAGTTCAGAATAATATGGGTTCAGTTATTGTAACTGAAGTTGATTTTCAGGCTGCGGATGGATCGAATATCCATGCAACTCTACAACAACCAATCTATGCTACTAGTTCCAATCCCTTACCGGGTGTGATAGTATTTCATGGATCTTTGCAGAATAAGGAGTGGGTAATGGCCTTCGGGATAGAACTAGCACGGCGAGGTTTTGTGGTTCTGACACCTGATGCGAACGGCTATGGAAATTCCGATTCCGGTAGTGGCAGTGGCCCTGCCGCGCTTGACTACTTAGCAGCCCTTGATTATGTCGAAAACTCATCAATAGGCCTTATTGGCCATAGTATGGGTGGAGGCTCGATATCTCGTGCTATCAATCAATCATCAGTTACAGTAGATGCAATTATTCTGGTTGGAAGTTGGAGTTCAAGTGATTGGAATGCAACGTATCCGAATAATGTACTAATCACAGCTGGTGCTTTTGATTCACTATCATCTTATCCCCGAAATACAACTCAACTAGAGCATCTCTTTGGAGCAACAGGGATTGAAGAATATGTCACATATGGTGAATTTACTGATGGATCAGCTCGACGTTTTGTTGTAGCTAGTACAAATCACCTCTTTGAAACAATAGATCCTGAGATTGTATCTGAATCCGTAGAGTGGATGAAAAATAGTCTAAAAGGTGGAATAGAAGACTCGAATTGGATAGCAAGCAGCAATCTAAACTATGGTTGGTGGCTAGTGGGTGGATTCTGTGCGACTCTGGGCGCGGTATTGACCATATTTCCATTGATTGCAATTCTCTTGGATACCTCTGTATTCGAGCCTCTCAAAAAAGACCCCTCTCTGAAATATAATGCAGATAAACGTTCATACCTCTCATGGGGGATTCTATATGGTGTCATTCCAGCTGCCACATTCTTTCCGCTTCTTCTAATCGGCCAATTCATTCCCTTCCCACAGAGCTATGGTGCAGCTGTTAGCCTCTGGTTCGTTGGAACTGCAGTAGTTCTACTACTTCTTCTCAAGATTTCAATGCGAGGTAAGAGCGAAGAGGGACTAGATTTGAAGAAATTTCTAAGGATTGGCTCTGACCAACAAAGCCCTGTGTTGTCTCTCATGAAAACATTCCTGCTTGCATTAATTACAGTACTATGGCTGTATATGTGGACTCTGCTGGTAGATTTGGGGCTTGCATTAGACTTCCGAAGCTTTCTTCCTGGAATGAATGATTTAACAGTATCCCGAGCGCTACTTGTTCCAATCTATGCAATTGTCTTCTTCATCTACTTCGTAGTCGATGGTATGTGGCTTATGGGAGTGTTGAAACCCGAAAACGCTGAACCTTGGTATAAAGGGATGACCAATTGGACACTGAAAGGGATGTTAATCAAGTGCTATCCTTTTGTGATTCTTATCGGAATTGAGTTTGGTCTTGGTATGCTGCTAGGA
>CAYMLT010000068.1:0-12404 GCA_964391265.1 uncultured archaeon | reverse complement strand
CTTCAATGTTTCAAGTGTGAAACCATACGGATTCCCTCGCCTTGCTAGGCACGTCATTGCCAATACAATTACAGTATTTCCAAATGCCGCAATTGAGGTTGTAACGATGTCATAAGCGGAACCTGAGGCTATGAACACAGAACCAATAAGGATGATGACTGCATAGATGATTTTGCCTGAACGATTCTTACAGGCAAAGGAGCCTTTCGGGGAATTACCAATTGATCCAAGTATCTGAAATACCGCAATGGGCACAATGAATGAAAAAACTGCATGCCAGAAGAGGGCAATAACAAGGAATTCCCCCCACGCAAATCCAAGAAAGGTTCCAAACTGTGGTTCCTGCCCCAAAAATCCGGCCCAAATCACTTTGGTCATCCACGATTCATAGAGACCATAGAATATTCCCCAGAGATAGAGTTGCGTAATTGAAGTTCTTTCAAACCGTATTGCGAGGTTCAGAAGAATTAGCCCATGCCCCCAATAGAGCGGTAGTACTACTAAAAGGCCCCAAGCATCAAGAAACCATAATGGTGCAGAACCTGAGAAAACTTCAGCAAAAACAACTGAGAGAATCCCAAACAGCACAATTGCTGTAATTTTGTTTTGCGTGGGGTTCACAATTGAAACGCTTTCAGGTTCCATTCTGACTCTCTGAGTCATATACAATACCCCTTTTTCTCTATTGTGCGAAAAACAATACCGCGAAGGTTTCTTATCTAGGATTAGCTTCCCTGATTCTGTTGTGACCATGATGGCTGAAGTTATCGTTGCAATTGACGCTGGGACTTCTGGAGTGCGATCAATATTCTTTGACACCTCGGGGAATGTACTGAGCATGACCTACCAGGAATTTGACAGTGAATTTCCGAATCCTTCTTGGGTTGAACAGAAGGCTCCCAGCTGGTGGCAAACTGCATGTAAAATTTTGAAGAATACGTTCAAGACTTCAGACATTACGCCTGATAGTGTAGTCGGGGTAAGTGTCACAAATCAAAGAGAAACCGTTGTACCTGTTGATAGCAATGGGCAGGCATTGAGAAATGCCATTGTCTGGCAGGATCGACGAACAACAAATCAATGTGATTGGATTCGAGAAAAGATTCCATCGAAAGAGATTTACTCCATTTCAGGGCTTACTGTAGATCCTTACTTCACCGCTCCCAAAATACTATGGATTAAGGAACATGAATCTGATATATTCAAGAAGACCGACAAGTTTCTTCTTGTTCATGATTACTTCATCTATAGGCTAACTGGTGAATATGTCACAGATTATTCGAATGCGAGTCGGACAATGCTCTTTGACATAAACAAAGCTGAATGGTCAACGACACTCCTTGATGCCTTTGGTATTCCCGTGGAAAAAATGCCAAGACCTGTTGCATCAGGCACTCTCATCGGGGAAATCTCCGTTTCCGCTTCAAAAGAAACTGGATTGAAGAAAGGGACTCCTGTGGTCGCTGGAGGAGGTGACCAGCAGTGTGCTGCTTTGGGGGTTGGGGTCGTTAAAGAGGGGCTAATCAAAGCTACAACTGGGACAGGGACATTCGTTCTTGCATACTCGAAGAATATGCGACTGGATCCCAAAATGCGAGTATTGTGCAGTAGACATGTGGTCCCTGATGCCTTTGTTATTGAAGCCAGTATGTTCACCACGGGGGCTGCTCTAAAATGGTTCAGAGACCATATCGCTACAGAAGAGAGACACGTTGCAGGCGATAGAGGGATCGATCCATATGTAGTGATGACAAGAGCTGCTGATACAATTCCTGCAGGTTCTGAAGGCGTAGTTCACCTCCCCCATTTTGTGGGTTCAGGCGCACCACATTGGAATCCCCATGCAAGAGGCGCTTTTGCGGGACTTGCTCTTGGGCATACTCGGCGTCATATGATGCGCTCAGTCCTTGAAGGGGTTTCTTACGAGATACGATCAAATCTTGAAGTCATGAGTGAACTAGGCATTCCAACAAATGAGGTCCGCGTTACGGGAGGAGCAGCACGAAGCGATATCTGGATGCAGATACAGGCTGATGTCTTCGGAATTCCAGTGATTCGCTTTCAATTAGAAGAAGCAACTGCGTTGGGTGCTGCTATTCTCGCTTGCAAAGGAGTTGGCATTTTCAAATCCGTTTCCGAAGCTGCGGAAAGAATGGTAAAGATAAAGGAAATTCTGCCACCAACTCCCGATAATAGAGCGGCGTATGATGCAGGATTTAAGACCTTCAAAGAGCTTTACGATGCTCTTTCCGGTATCACTTGGGATTCTAACTAGCATAGATAGCTAGTTTGTTTCCCTTGTCTAGAACGGTTATCTTGACACTAGGGTCTTTTGTGATCCAGTCATCAATGATTGCCTGAACATTTGCAACCTTCTCCATATGCACCTTGGTCACTGTTTCATCATCAAGTTCGGTGTACATCTTAATTGCAGAAACCTGTTTCAAGAGCTCAGCGAATTTGTATGCCTTATGCTCATAAAGATGATATCTCTCTGATATTGATTCAGTTACTTTGTCTATTGGTGCAGTCAGCTTATTGTAGAAATTCTCAATGGCGCTTTCAGGTGCTACACCATCTCTACACTCAGCAAGGAACAGTATCTCTCCTCCTGACTTAACGGCATTTTTTGTGAGTTCCAAAGCACGTTGTGCATGGTAGAGGCTCTTATCTTGTGGATAGCCTCCGGGGGATACTACTATTTTTTCTGTTGGTGTAATAGCGAAGCTTGCTATCTCATCAAGAAGCTCAATTCCTCTCCGTGTCACTGGTTCTAGCTCTCCAGCATCTGCCCATACCAGCTTATCCCCATTTGTAACAACAGAGAGAGTGAACGCCTTCGCATCCTTGGTTATAATTTCCATAGCTTCTCTCATATCATCAGCCAAGGAGTTGTTCCTTCTCTCTTTGGAAGGATGGTATGGATGAATCCCGAATGTGGAATTAGGATCCAAGGCCATTGCGTGATTCGCTTCTATAGACGCAAATGCACAGATTCCTGGTAGAAAATCCTTCAATGCATTCGAATAGCCTGCAAAATAATGGGCTTTCATGTCCGATATAGCTATGTATAGGTCATGCCCAGCTGCTGCTTTGCCAACCAGAACGGGTGTATTCCTGCTAGTCTTCCCATAGTCGACTACATCTGGATCTTGACAATCGTTGATATGCGCCTCAAAATTCTGTAGTTTGGCCTTCGTCGATACTTTGTCGATAATATCTACAATTGCAAGATTTCCTGGGTGCTTTACTTCGTGAGAACCTGTTGTAATGATGAAGGTTACCTTATTCGCATCAACAAGTCTTGGAATAACTGCGCTGAGCAGCTCAAAGTGTGGTTCATCTCGGGTATGGTCCTCAACAAGAACACATACGCTCTTGCCCTTCGAAAGTTTTTCCACGGTTGGGCCATGCGGATTGTCGAGGGCTCTATTCAATTCTGTAAGAGTATCCTCTATGGTCTTGATTGCTTTCGGGACAATCTTTGCCGCAAGATTCTTTTCAGGAATCTCTACCTCAATCGTGCCATCTCCGTAGGTGAGCTCTACCTTCATCAATCAGCCTCAAGAATTACTCTGCAGAACAGCAAGAAAAGTATTGAGCAAGGTGCAGAAAACCGAACTAGTGATTGACAAGACTGATATTCCCGATAGCATTCACAAAAAGCATGAGTTCAACTGAAACTGACCCCGGATTTTCTGGCATGGGGCGCTGGCTTGCTATTGGATCCGAATTGCCATGTTCTGTTATCGCACTCTTTCTTGTAGGTCAGATCATTGGACAATCAGTAGGTGGGCTTCAGGGAGGTACATATGGTGCACTTATAGGAGCAATCTGCGGATTTCTGCTTGGTGTGTATGGTGTCTATATGACCATCCAATATTACGACCAACTTGAAGTTGCTACAAAACAGAAGAAACCGTACATGCCTTCGAAAGAAGAAATATTCGAGGATGTCAAATTTGACATCCCCGAGGATGAACGATGATCAGTCTATGAAATCAGAATCGTCCGTATCGAGTACTTCTATTATGACCTTTGTAGCACTCCTACCAACACCAGCAATGATAACCTGTATCAATAGTGCTATGAAGAATGCTCCTAGGGCTAAGGAGAATATCGAAAGTAGAATTGAGTTGTTATTACTCACAATCCACGGACCAATGAAGTACTTGTGAACAAGATACCAGATGTAAACTCCTGTGACTCCCATTAATGATACAAGAATTCCGTAGGTGTATACAACTCCTTTCACGCGTGGGCTGTCCAGTTTCACCTTCTCAATACCTGGTCCTATGACAACATTGCTTATCTTTCTGGAAAATCGTGTGAACACACTGAACGCCATAAGGAAGACAATCAGAGTGATTACACTTCCAACCAGGAAGAGCAAGACTTTGAGATCATCATTGAGTTCTGGCAGCAGATCACCAATATAGAATCCCGCGAGGGCCCCTATCATGATAATTGCTGAAAGAATCTGAACGATGAATGTGAATGTTGCAGAACTTCGGAATAGATTGCCTATGTCAAACAGATTGTCCAACATCTCTTCGTTATGTTCGTTGTCTGCCAATTTTCCCAACCAATCAAACCTGAGGATTTCGAGTTTATGAATCTTCGTTCCGCTACTTCTTCTCTGATTTCATTCCCATTCTCTCTGAAATTTGTTTCACTAACTTATCGTTGACTACCTCAAACCCCTGTTCGCGTGCCTTCTTCTCGATTGACTTTTTCGCCATCGTTCTCGCAAAACTCGGTATCCGTTCAAGTATCTCATTTGCCTCCTTGGTCCATTCCAATGGTTCAATCCTTACCGAGGATGGGAGTTGAATGGCTTCGTTGGGTGCAGCTACAATGAGGAGGTTAGTAGTACAAATTCGCGCTAGATTGTGCGTGTTTGACCCGATTAATGATGGCGGTTCCTTGTGCAACCCCCACCGGCCTACCACTATAAGTCCGGCACCTAGTAACGCAGAATGGTGGTGTATTTGAGGGAAGACCTTTCCACTCAATACTTCTGCTTCTATCTTCACATCCATCTCGTTGACCAATTGAACTCCTTGTTCAAGATTAGTACGATATAGTTCTTCCAATCCATCATCAATGATCTCGTCATGCAGCTGTTCTTGGGCTGTGAAGTTGAACTTCTCCTGCTTTTCTGGAGACAAAACACCTGCGATATTCGTAAAAACTCCAGAATGAAGATATGGATCGTATACAGCTATTACTTTCACCACCGCACCTGTTTTCTTCGCGATGCTTGCAGCACGCAAAAGTGCGAAATAGCTATTTTGGCTTCCATCCACTCCTACAAGAATGGGTCTTTTCCCCAAAACCAATGGACTCTTAATTAGGAGAACATCTGATTTTATGTTGTATGAAAGTACACGATCTGCAGTGCTTCCCAATATTGCTTCGGGAACAAATCCATGACCATGAGCTCCCAAAATAACAAGATCAGCATCTTTTTGACTGGCTGCTTTCAATATTTCTGTATAATTGCGTCCCTCTGGAGTTACGCCTTCAAACGCAATTTTCTCTTCGCTCGCAATCTGATAGAGTGGATTGAGATATGCGTCTGATATTGTCTGCATACCATCTGAAATCAAATCTTCGTGAGTTCCTCGCAACCTTTGGAGTTCGTTTTCTGCTTGATAGCGCTCGGGAAGCCCTGGTTCCATTTGTTCGAATCTAGTACGATGCATCTGCGCTCCATACACATGGCAACCAATTAGCGTTGGTTGACTGCATACTTTTGCAAGAGCTACTGAGGCATTCAATGCCCAGTTGGACCACTGAGTACCATCAAGGGGAACGAGGATTCTTTGATACATCATTTCCCCCTCGGAAAAGGAGTCTTATTTCTAATTTGAATCACATGGAATAGATATCCATAGGGATATCTCTGCTGCGTTACGTGGAATGCATCGAAGGCAAACAGCTCCCTTGCAGCGAGGAGAAAATCATAGTGAGGATTCCCTTCCTCAACAAAAGTGACAAATCCATTCAATTGATAGGATGAGAATCTGGGAGCTTCTCCTGAATAAAGGAGTGAGGCGACAGGGTTTTTCATCAGGTTCTTGGGAGTCTGCCCCTCAAAGATTTCGAGTCCCCCCAGTATATACGGATCGAAGTGCTCTATACTGCTATAGAATTTTCTCACAAAAGCCAATCTATCCTTCAGGCTGGCTGCAAAATTGGATTCATCTGCTTGCGCTCTTGCCTTACGAAATTCTATTATGAATTCCTGCAAATATTCCTGTTTTGGAAGCAGTCCAATCCCTCTTGACGCAAGATTGATTGGAAACATACCACTCCCAACACTCGCAAGAACTGGAATGTGCACAGGCGCCATTCGCACTCCTTTCGCACCATTTTTCTCCATATTCTCAAACATGCTTAATCTAGCTTCAGATTGCCAGAGCAAAAAGTCGTCCGGCAATCTGACTCCAGGAAGTGTCACCTTCCCTTGCGGGAGGGTGACCTCTATTGCATCTCTCATATTAGATACGCCCTCACATTCTTAGCTATATTCTGATCTCTCCCTTCGAAGTAATGGTTTCTGCCTCTTCAGGATGGTGAGCTGTCACTTTAGAGGTGTACCAGAACACCAGAAGAGCTATCAGCATATCAAGGAACCAGACGATAAAGATTCTCCCAATCCAAATTGGTGTCGGGTTTGTATCCCCTGCAGGAACTGGAATGATGTCATAGATGACCCAAGGTGATCGCGCAGATTCTCGTACAAATCCCATTGTTACCACTATCCACATTCCCAGAATGCCTGCCATGATACCTGCATATCTTGAAACATCTGAAAGATGGCCCCAATCCGATTCTTTTGTGTCCCCAAGCATGATTCCATCAAGCATTAGGATTAACGCCCCAATAAGTGCTAGAGTGAATAAAGCCGGGTATTTGTAGTCCATTATACCCAACGGATTCTCCCATACCGTAGGATCATCAATAGTTGGACCTCCGAGCCATGCGGGTTGAACCAAGATTAGCGCAGCAATTGCAGATATTATCAAAAATATCTTGAATAGTTGCTGAATCATACTATTCTCTGGAAGACTAAGAATCCGTTCTCGTCTACTGATGAAATAGACGATCACGGTGAGCACCAAGACTGAATACAGTCCTACCATCAGGAGCATCTCCCAAGCTCGTGGTCCGTGCATAATCGCTAGAAAAGCAGGTTCATTTGCATCAAAGATGGCTAACATGTAGATCATTCCAAACACTGGCTGAAGTATAAGTCCTAGTAGGCCCCATCCCATGCCATATGAGCCAACCCAATCCCAGTATTTTCTTGAGGCTTCATCATCTTTCTTGTTCCTATAATGGAACATCGCAAGCATGGCTAAGAGAAATCCCATATAGGATATAGCTGCAAAGATTCTATGGAATTGCAATCTTAATGTCGTAGGGTTCATCCACCAAGCCCACAATATATCAAGCGGCATAGTTGTGACACCTGAATCTCCCCACGGTATCGTGTCCCCTCCAGGAGTTAGCATACCTGAAGCTATCATATTGATTAGGAATGTCTGAATAAATACTGAAATTGCGTAGCCATATCCAAAAACCTGGTGCCATCTGGTTGAAACCTTATCCCATGAAAACCAGTAAACATACAGGCAAACGATTTCCAATGCAAAGGCAAGTGCCTCAAAAAACAATGGCCAGAAATAGATATGGAACAGCTCGGCTGTGAATACTGGGAATAAACCAATGAAAAATAATACTCCTGCAATAGCAAAGGTTGCTCCCAAGCTGAAGAGCATAACATTGAACAATGTCACTGACTTCGCTAGTCTGTTATATCTCTCCTGCTCAGTCTTCAGAAAGAGTGATTCTGAACCTGCGGCTATCCACGATCCTCCTAGATGTAAGTTGGCAAATAGGACATGGCCAAGCATCACAAATGCAATGAATATTGATCTTCCCTGTTCTCCAATTGACACATCTTGTATTGGAAGGGTTTCTTGATACTCTGTTGTATTGCCCGGAGTTGCATATGGTGCACCTCCTTGTAACGGCACTACAACAAATGTCACAATAAGGAGAAAACCTGCTAACGCTAACACAAGTATTAGCAGCTTTCTCATGTCTGGTAGCGAAAGCTTTTCCATCTCTTGACCTCCTCTTAAAAACGACCACGCGAATAATTGGTCTGCAATCCCAAATAGTGCATAATACTTAGCGAAATGCGATATATTAATCCAACGGGAACCATCAAGTATTTCCCATATTGTGTAAGATGAATTATGTAACTCGTCTTTCCGCCGATTTTCAACTTCCTGAAGCCGGTTCGTCAACCTTATATCGCATGCTACAATGCTCGTAATTCACGGCGTCAATTTCCCATGATGAGACGCTCTTGGTGAACTATCATGTTTTCAGGGGCTGCCAATCAATTTGGTTTCGTAAACGCTAGGATTCGAGGCCTGATGTCGCGATTCCTTCGATTAGACACATACGAAAGTCTCCTACACGCCTCCTCATACGAGGAATTCATCAAGATGCTAGCTGGCACCTATTATGGTCCGGTTGTGAGCAAAGCTCACCCATCAGGTACGCCAACTCCCGATGAATTAGCTTTGATTCTATCTGGAAACTTCGCTGAGGTAAGTCATAATCTCACTAAATCCCTATCAGGTAAAGTGAATGATTTTGCTTCTGCATATATGACGATGTTTCTGGCAGAGAGTATCAAATCCATGATCCGCGGGATTCATGTTGGTCTTGACAAAGAAGAGATACTTCGTTTTGCAGTGCCAATCTCTCCGGAGGAAGCTGAGGAATTTCAGCAATTGGCAGATGCGAGATCAGTTCAGATCTTTGTGGATGAATTGCCATACTGGGACTTGAAAATATCTCTTCTTACGAAGATGCATGTCTATGAAGAGTTGGATTCAACTGCACCACTTGAGGTGGCAATCGAGTCATGGTACCTGCGCAATTTAATGAAGGTTCTCAGAGATTTTCCAAAGGAAGACCAGAAGAGAGTTCTTGATATTGTGGAAGCAAGAGTGGATCTCAGAAATGTGCTCACAATGTTGAGAGCACTAGCACTTCAACTAGACTCTCGAGCAATAGATCTCTCACTAGTAGAGTTCACGGGACGTTCAAAGGCTCTGCTGGAGAAAATCCGTTCGAAACCAAACTGGCGTGAGGTTCTATCCGCCCTCGAGAACACTAGATACAGGGAGCTAGCAGGTAGAATCGCAAGAATGTACGAGGAATCACAGAGCTTGGTTACTGCTGAACTGGCAATTGAGGATTACATTGCTCAACGAGTTAGACAGCAGTTGACTGCTTATCCCTTCCACCTCGGAACGGTAATAGGCTTTTTTAACCTGAAGTTCTATGAAACTCGCAACATTCGGTCGATTGCCGTGGGGATTGAACGAGGCGAATCAGCCGAAAACATTAGACAAATGATCACGATATGGTGATTGTGAAGGAGATAACCCAATGAAAATTAATACACGGACAAGCAGTTTCATGATGTTTATTCTTGGTGCAGTTCTGTTCACACTGGTGGTATCAATTATTACCATGCCCGCTGCGGCGGCAGGTACACTTCCAGGTGCAGGATTTGCCATACTTCAAGATGCTGCGGATACGTATGGCTATGCTATCATGGGACTTGCCGTTGGTGCAGGTCTTGCTCTTGGTATAGCTGGAGCTGGTGCAGGAATCGGTATGGGTACCGCATCAGCAGCTGCACTTGGTGCCATAACTGAAAAACCCGAGACTTTTGGTAAATCGATTTTGTATGTCGTGTTTATCGAAGCTATCGCAATCTATGGATTCGTAATTGCATTTCTACTTGTAGGATACATTCCTTCGCTGATACCAGCTCATTGAGAGATGCAATTTTGGCAGAGAAGAAGAGGTTGGGTTATCCCTCCCTCCTTCTCGCGGGTCCAATTCCCCATTTTCTGCTATTCTGCAACTAAATCCTCTTTTGGAACCAGATTTTCTTTTGTTGCTTTCACACCACATTCGGGACATTTTCTGCGTCTACTACCTGCTCCAGCCGATGGAGCTTCAAACCTTGTTTTACAAGAAGGGCATTCGTACAGCAAAGAATGATGGCTGAAAGGCAAAATCCTGTAGAAGGCTCCACTGATTTGATGACGAAATGCTATTGCTGGTATCGCCACAGCAACTAAGGTGACGAGCTCGATCATTGTCGCATAGAATATCAGATATTCAGAGAGAGGAACAGCAGAATCGGTTGGATCAAACCCATTTTGATATTCCCAGTAATCCGAAAATGAATCAAAATCAGTATCACCGCTATTCAAGTTCGTCCCAATGGATATCTCATCAATATCGGTGAGCAAGTCTCCATCGCTATCAGTCAGATCAGGAATCTTTAGGAGAAAACATTCTCGATTTCCGTTAGAGGCACTAGAATACGCATCCTTAGTCGGAAAGTCTGAAGAATATGTACCCCCAGTTATTATTGCATTGCCATATGAGTCAAGCGTAATAGCTTCTGCCTGATCATCAAGCGACCCTCCGAAATATGTGGAATAAAGTAATTCATTTCCTGTGTTATTCAATTTGAAAGCAAACATATCCGATTGTCTGTTCTTAGAGGATGCAATCGCAGCTGATGTTATGGGAAAGTCATTGGAATATGTCCGACCTACTACCACGACACACCCATCTGAGGTAGCTGCCAAATCATTTCCAAAGTCATAATCAGATCCACCCACAACTGTCGAGAAAATAGAGGAATTCCCATATCTATTGAGCTTCAAGACAGAGCAATCGGGCTCACCATTGAACGCATTTTCCGACGGAAAATCTGATGAATATGTAGTTCCAACAACATAAGAATTACCATATGAATCCACCAATATCGATGATGGGTAATCTCTCTGTGCGCCGCCGTAGTATGTCGAAAAAAGTAGTGAATTTCCTTCGCTGTTTAGCTTGAATATAATAGAATCGCTATATCCGCCATTATACGATCTATCATAGGCATCTGAAGTTATTGGAATGTCCTCTGAAGACGTATATCCCGCAACATAGACCGCTCCGACGGAGTCCACTGTTACAGACACTAGATAGTCATCTTCAAATCCACCGAAAAATGTGGAAAACATTAGAGCATCACATTGGGTATTGAATTTTAGTACGAATCCATCTCCATCCGCGTTATACGATTCGTCAAGAGCTCCAGCAGTTATAGGAAAATCTAATGAATCGGTTTCTCCGACAATGTAAACATCTCCAGATTGATCAAGACAAACGGATTCAGCTGAATCATAATTTGAGCCACCGATGTAGGTAGAATACAGAAGAGCATCCCCTGCAGAATTTATTTTGAATAAGAACAAATCCGATCCGCCATTATATGAATCATCGAATGCGTTTAGAGTGGGAAAATCATAGGATGCGGTCCTGCCTACAACATATGCATTTCCTTCGGAATCAACATCTATGGAATACGCCACATCATACCCACTTCCGCCTATGATTGCCGAGTAGATGAGATCATTTCCTGCTGAATTGAACTTCATTACAAAACAATCAGCATCACCTTCTTGGCTTGTTTCATTATATCCCTTTACAGGGAAATTGGAGGAATATGTATAACCAGTGATGTAGATATTTCCCAAGTTGTCGGTTGCGATGTCCGTGCTGTATTCATTAGCTTCGCCTCCAATGAATGTCGAATATAACGGATTGGATAGAAGTCGCATCGGCGCGTGATTATTGTCATTATTCTGAATGTTGAGCGTAGTGTGTTCTGGCGATAAAGCATCGATAGCTGGAGAAAAAGACAAAATGCCCACCAACACAATGCCTAGAAACAAGGAAAGGAGTCTATATTTGCAATGGGTCAATATTTGCGCCCTCAATTTCCAGGATCAGTCAATGTTAATCAACTGACATCTATTATCATATCTATATCTTGACATCAATTAAGTTTTTCACAAAAATGACATTTAATCGATGGATTTGAACACATCCGACTCTGCTGTAAAACTTAGAGGAGAAGAGGGTAGTATTCCCTCATTCCTTCTCTCTGGGCTGGCTATTCGTTTTTGGTAAACAGAATTGATGAAATCTCATCTCGAATCTTCTTCTCAAGACGTTCCATTCGAGCATCAAACGTATTGTCCACCCACTTTGTGCCCTCCATATTTCGAATAATGACTCCTCCAGAGGCACGCACATTCTCCTTTGATACACTCGCTGAGACTTTCAACCCGGTTGCACTGGAAATAGACTTCGCAATTGCTGTGGCATCCAGATGGCTTTCATGTCCTTTCGGGACAAGTAGCTCGACCTTCTCTTCATTGAGGGTGACTCCGCCAGAAACAGCTAGGTCGGTCAGAATTGCTCCATAGTCTTCACTCTTTGCTTTTTTG
>CAYMLT010000067.1:0-12431 GCA_964391265.1 uncultured archaeon | reverse complement strand
ATCGACATCAATGACATCATCTTTTGGAGGTTTCATGTTATCACTTTCCTAATTCCGCAGCGAGTGACTTTGATCTTTTAGACCATCTGTATACAAAGAATGCTACAATAATACCAACTACGGTACTGAGCGCAATTGCTAGTACAAAGACAATAGACATCTCTGCGGGGACAATCGTTGGCATGCCCTCTTCCCATTGGGAAATGATGATGTCTACGTAATTACCTGCAAAAGCTGAAACCTGATAACTAGCGTATGTTAGCGCTCCGGTTTGCTTATCATATCGCCATTCATAAACATAATTGTAGACTGCACTATCAAAGGTGAATGATGATTCTTCTCTTACTCCCCACTCATCTTCTGTATCAATAAGTGTGTCTTCCGGAAGAACTGATACATTCAATCTCTCCTCATGAAAAGACCAATCTCCAACAAGTATCACAAATGCCGTGGAATCCAGGTCCAATGTATCCGTGCCGTTGTTTCTAGATAGAGTAACATGTGCAAGGGGTAGGTTATCGGATTCGCCAATATCTTCGGGTATCGGTTCTAATTCCATAACAGTTGCCGTAAACACCTGTCCTTCTTCCATTCCAATCACAAATGCCATCCATAAAGGTACTACATATAGAAAGGAGGGATCTTGCGTTTTCCTCTGAAGTGCATAGGTGTATTCATCGCCAACATCTGAGCCCCACGAGAAAGTGTGGTTGGCTGCCATCGCGGTAGGTGTGAACGCCATCATCATGATGAGTAATAGCGACAATATCTTGGTAGGTGTGGTATGCTCCATTGGATATCATCTCATCAGAGGAATTTTGACGACGTGCTTATCTCGTCGTAATTAAACTATCCATTCCGTCAGACCAAGGGCTTTAGTATTTCTTGGAGTTCGCAAATATGGTCGATTATGACTGTATCTTCCGGAGCTAAATCACGTTGTTCAGAATCTACCCATGTAAGAAGAATAGGGACCATACCCGCTCGTTTGGCTGAAACGACATCATGTTCCACAATATTTCCAACATATGCACACCTATGTGGGTTTGAACCAAGGGAACGAGCAACCTCCAAAAGCATATACGGTGATGGTTTTGCATATCCGGGTACCGCCGTGTACTCGATTGCTCCAAAGTACTGCTCTATTTCGTCGGTTTCAAGATGTTTGCTTGGATCTCCAAAGCGATTGGATGCAATACCCAATTTGTATCCACCTGCAGATATTTCCGCAAGTAGGTCCTTGCAGCCATCAATCAATTTGGGTTTAGCAATTTGATGGAACGCATCCCACTTATCCTGGTACATTGCAGCTAACTTGTCAAGGTCTCCATCTATGCACAACACCTCAAGGAGCAATCTGTCATACTTGATCCAGTCTTCTCTCGTAGGCTCCCAATGTGGTTCAACATTATTCTCCAACATGTACTGAATTAACCAATCGTTTCGTTGCGTATCCAGCGCTTTCTCTATCTCCTCATCAGTAAGGTCTTCGCACTCTTCAATTCCCGATTCAATAAGGTGTCTTCGAGCAGTGCTCACAAGACCTTCAATTGGTTCATAGAGTGTGCCTCCAAGATCGAAAATAACAGTGTCGACATTGTTCAAATCCATGAGCATCGTCATATCCTTTGCAATAGATAGTATTCTATCTATCGGCTTTTGGGATTGGGTCAGTTCTCCTATCTCAACTCTTTTGAGTAGAAGCTTAGCAGCCAGAAGTGGTTGCGATGAACTCTCCCGAACTAACGCTGAAAGAAGTTGAAGCATATCTGAAAGATCATCCTAAGGATGCAAATGCCTGGAATACTCACGGCGTGCTACTAGCTACTATGAAACAATTCGGCGCAGCTCTTAGAAGTTTGGACCGCGCTATCAAACTCGACACTTCTTTGCATCAAGCACACACCAACAGAGGAAGAGTTCTTCTCTCGCTTGGTTTGAATAAGGCTCCTGAATCTCTCAAGTCTTTTGATGCTGCTCTGAAGTTGAAACCAAATGATCTCGACGCTCTTCGCGATAAGGCAGTTGCACTCCGAGCTCTGAATAGAGGATTGGAGGAGATGAAGTGCCTGCAAGCCATTGTGGACACATCTCCTGAAGAAGTAAATGCTTGGCTTCGAATTGGTGACATACATCTTGAAGATGGTCAATTCAGCAATGCAGATTCTGTGTACGCCAGGGTGCTTGAAATCGACTCACAGAATGTACGTGCCTATATTCATCATGCAATTGCTCTTTCAATGCAGAAAAAATGGGATGATGCAATTAAATCCGCCGAAACCGCCTGCAAGCTATCTCCGGATGACATTGAGGCGTGGAGGGTCTTAGGAGATGTAAATCTTAGAGCTGGAAGGAATAAGTCTGCAATGAAGGCACTCAAGAAGGCGTCTTCGATTGACC
This sequence comes from uncultured archaeon, assembly GCA_964391265.1. GTDB lineage: Archaea > Asgardarchaeota > Thorarchaeia > Thorarchaeales > Thorarchaeaceae > MP5-2226. The sequence goes on along the minus strand of CAYMLT010000067.1, from coordinate 10,031 downwards.
CAACTGATGCTCAAGTTGAGAATACGATGGGCATGTTGCAATACACAATTGGAAATCTGAAAGATGCTACCAAGCATTTCAAACGTGCAATAATCCGTGATAAGAAAAATCGACGCGCATACCGTAATCTAGCCTTAGTGTCAATGGAACTGGAAGATTGGCTGGAAGCAGTAGGTGCATGGGAGAAATACATTCGATTTGAAAAGAGAAATCCTGATGCTTATGATGCCTTAGCAACATGCTTGGCTCGAGTTGATGATTTCTGCGGTGCAGCTGAAGCTTGGGAAAAGGCGAGGAAATCATACAAACAGAAGGATAAACCCAAGGATGCATCACGTGTAGCGGAATTAGGTCGAGCCGCCAAGATGAATTGCTCAAGAATGAAGAAGGCTCTACGCGAGCAAAAGGAACTAGAGAGGGCCACTCGTCGGAGAAGATCGCGTTAGCGCTTGGTTTATGGTTCATCTTGAAGCAATGACCGAAGGAAGAACTCTACAGCGAATCGGTCCTTTGTCATTTCTACGTACCATGGAGGATTGAGTTCAAGTTTCTCCATCATTTGGGTATAATCTAGTCCTTCTTTGTCCAACTCCTTCACACGTTGTTGTGTTTCTTTAAGATAGTCGATTCTCTTCTGAATATGTTCGCGAGGTGATTGAATGGGCCCCCTGTGGGCATCGAAGAGAACCTCTATCTCTAGAGACTGTAATCGTTCAAGGGTGGCAATCATCCTCGGGACATTCTCGTCAGGCATAGCGATATACTTGCGAGAGGGCAGGGGAACAGCATCAGCGGAGAATAACCACTTATGATTGGTTTCAAAGAAAGCCACCATGTCCTCCTGATGCCCTGGTACAGCAATGACTTCGAAATGATACGGGCCTATATCAAAGGTGGAGGGCATAGGTTCTACGTTCTTTGTGGGTAATGGTTGCCCCCAGACGAACTGGAAGAATTCTCCTAATTCAGGAGGGTTTCTTAGGATATCGATAGCAGATTTCCAAGCATAGATTCGTCCTTTTCCATCGAAGAGATCCGCACATCCAACGTGATCTTCATGGGAGTGAGATATGTAGACAGCATCGATAGTGGTACCTTCGAGATACTTGCGAAATTCCTCTCTAGCATTAGCAGCACCAGCATCAAAGAGTGTGTCTAGTATCTTATAGCTATAAACCCACATAATGGGATGACCGCCCTCTTGGGAAGTTGCGGTCTTGATACAGGTAATGGCATCACTGTAGGGTTCTATCTCTATCATGGCGAACAACAGATGTACAATAGACTAAATGGACTCTTCGGTAGGAATTGATTTTAATTGCATTACAGGTGTGGTGATACTATGGGAATCAAGAGAAGAATCATGGTCGCAATCATGGACAAGATAGCGATTCCACGAATCAAACATGTCATTGAACTGGAGAATACTACCTCCCAGATGCCAGAAATGATTCTGCCTATGGAGAACTCTCCTTCACGCTTCAACATCCCTCTTGAGATGGTTGAGCTGGTTAAGAGCAACCCCAAGATGCCGTTCCGATCCTTACCACCCCTTCGAATTATGCCATCCCTATTGAGTAACATGAAGAAAGCTGTTAATTCTCTTCCAAAGAATCCGCCATATCCTCAGACTGAAGCAAGTCCTGAGTTCCTTGAAGAGCTGATTGAATTTGCACATTCTGCAGGAGCAGATGTTATTGGTTTTGCTAAATTGCAAAGAGAGGAGATATTCAAAGAGAAAGGAATCCTTCATGATAATGCTGTTGTACTTGCGATGGAGATGGACTGGGACAACATGGAGAAAGCTCCTAGTAAACCCACCATGACTATGATAATGGAAACCTACAATGCCTTGGGTATCGTAGCCAATAAGATTGCAGAATTTCTAAGAATAGGCGGATTTTCTGCGATGGCCGGACATCCACTTGGAGGAATGTCTCTCTATACCCCTCTTGCCATGAGCGCGGGTATAGGATGGATTGGTCGAAATGGTCTATTGATAACTCCTGAATTTGGGCCAAGAGTCAGAATTGCTGCCGTTTACACAAGTATTGAGAATCTACCCTTTGCGATGAATAACAATCATTCATGGATTTCGGAATATTGCGATAGTTGTGGCGTCTGTATTCGAAGATGCCCACCAGGGGCTATCAGAGAGGAATCTGTTACACACGAATCTGGACGAGTGACCTATACCTATCTGGACAAGTGTTTTCCATACTTTGCAGAATACTATGGTTGTTCGATTTGTATCAAGGTGTGCCCCTTCAACCGCCGTTCATATGATGAACTGAAGCAATCATTTGAATCTAGGTCGCTATAGGAATCCTGCATCCTTAATCATCTTTCTGAGAGCAAGATTGCGAACACTTCGCACCTTCTTTGGAGGGTACACTAGGATTGTGTTTCTGACAACAACCGAAGGTAGTTTTCTGAATTCAGTCAAAACCCGTTCAGATACTCTGCTATCCTCCAGAAGAAAATCACTCCACATAATGGGCTCCATTGCAGAATATGGTGCTCGAAGGAACTCGTTGGGGAATTTGTTGCGGAGTTTCTCCCTTATTTGTTCTGGATTAATCTCTTTTGGATCCCATGTGACTCTGAATGCGAAAAATGAATCTTCTGAAACAGATAGATCTCTCGTAATTGTGAAGAGTACTGCCTCGCTATTTATCAGATCACTCAATGTCTTCCTTACACGTTTTACAGTGAGTTGTGCTTTACGGGCAACCTCCGAAATCCTCATTCGTGGATCGTCAAGCATCGGAGCCAAGACTCTAAGCTCGATTGTTGTTAATGGTCTACTCTCCCCTCTTGATATTGGAAGCGTGTGAATCTCTAAGTCAGTTACGCTCTCCAGACTTCTAAAAAATCTACTAATCTCACTCATTTGGTCCGTTCCAGAGTATTCTGCGTGAACAACACAGGTGCCAAAGGAATCATAATTCACTCTATTCACAGAAGGATGCTCAAAGACCATTTCTGCAAATCTATCATCATCTATTGTTTTGTCAGTGTAAATAAGTGCGAACAAGAATTCTGAATTCACCATTGCTGGACTTAGTTCGATAATGTACTCACGAATTACTCTCTGTTCCTCTAGAGATACTATTCGTTTTCTAATGGCATTTGCTGATAGACCATACTTGTTGGCTAGAGCCTGTAGAGTGATTCTACAGTTTCTTTGTAGGTCGAGAAGGATTCCTCTGTCCACAGTATCCAAGATGAGCGCCTAGTTTCCTATCACCCTAATGAGAGAATAAGTCTTCTCTTTGAATCAGTAGCTACAAAATGACATTACAGGATTGGAAAAGTGCATATTGCGCTGATAAGAAGTCAGAAACATAACCTTTCAGTTTACCAAGTATGATATTCGTTTGACAATCGTATGAATTGGCACGCACAATGTATAGGTGAAATGATAATGTTTATGCTTGGAATACCGGTTGAAGTCGCGTTACTTCTTGTCTATGCGATTCCCCTGGCTGCTATTGTTCTTGTCCTCCTTCTGAATGGCCTTCGAGGACGCGTAAGTAATCCTCGACTAGTATGGTTCATAGAGAAGATGTTGAAATCGCCATCCATTGAAATGAAAAATGAATCTTCAGACGTTGCATCTGTTGAACAAACTCAACTCTCTGTTTATAAGATTGTCACAATCCTCTCCTTTGTCTATCTTGGTCTCTTTCTCTTCATAATTGGAAATATGCTAGGCGTGTTCTATACCGTAATGGGTGACGTTCTAGAGGCTGTGAATCAAGGCGCTACAGGTGATTCCAGAATAATTCTTGGAATTGAATTTCTTGATCCATTCAATGCTGGATGGACCGGTTCACTTCCTTGGTATGGCAGCTATCCATTGCCTCTTGCCGGTACTGCTGTCTATCACGACACTTGGGAATGGATATATTTCACAGGATTCCTGTGGGGCAACTCAGATTTCTTCAACAATATGTTGAACGAAGTCATATTGTTCACATTTGGTGTAGGTCTGCTCTTTCTCCTTCCTCTTCTGTATGGACCCATTCGAAGAAGTTTCATTCCATCACTGTTCTTGTTTATCTCCGGGATGTATGTGACATCGACCGCACTGCTACGTTGCCTTGCTCAAATCGTGACACTTGGCTATTTGGGTGATACAATTCAATTTGGTTTCTATGAACAGTCAATCGTGGGCGAATATTCAGCAGCAGTTCCTATTATTGTTGGAGCGTTGATTCCCTATGTCCTGCTTTTTGCTGCCGTCTTCCCACTTCTGGGATACAAGCTATGGCGAGGACTGTATCCTGGTTGTAGAAGGTCTGCGGCCTGGTTTGCACTCTATATACTGGGCAGCTATTGCCTTACTTTTCTTATTGCGCTGTGGTGATACTATGAATTCGAAGATACAGCTTTTATCAATTCTAACGTTCCTATTCCTCTTAACTGTAATCCCACAATCAGCAGAAAACAACAATCAATCACTGGAACGAATCAATATTCCTGCATCCGAACGTGACTATTGGCCCACTAATGGGTGGCAATACTCAACAGCTGAAGAACAAGGATTAGACTCAGTCCGTCTCCAAGAGATGATGAACTATATTGATGAGAATAATTTGGCTATTCAGGGAATTGTTGTGGTTCGCAATGGATATGTCGTTCTGGAAGAATATCCTGGAACTGTATACAACGAGAACAACACTCACCTTCTATATTCCGTAACGAAGAGTTTCACATCTGCACTTGTGGGTATAGCAATAGATCAGGGATTCATTGACAATGTGAGTGTGCCAATGCTTTCCTTCTTCCCTGATTATGAGATTACTAACGTTGATGAACGAAGAGAGCGAATCACAATTGAAGATCTCCTCACCATGCGTTCTGGAATGTTCTGGGACGAAAACAGCCATCCCTATTCCTCTCCTTTGAATGGCATCTATCAGATCAATAGTGGTGATGGTGTTGAATTCATGCTCAATTCGGATATGGTTGCGGAACCTGGTACACTCTGGCATTACAACACTGGGGGGTCTCATCTGCTATCAGCTATTGTTCAAGTAGCCACAGGAATGACAACACTGGAATTTGCCGAGGAGTATCTCTTTGAGCCTCTTGGTATCTCCCCTGTGGATTGGTATCGTGATATGGCAGGGTGGTACAAAGGAGGGTACGATCTAAGAATGACACCTCGCGACATGGCAAAGTTTGGATACCTATTTCTAAACAATGGAACTTGGGATGGGGACCAAATAGTATCTGAGGAATGGGTGAGAACATCCACTTCCACAATCACTGAAGTTGATGATTTCACAGGCTATGGTTATCAATGGTGGACTACTCCTGAACTTGGAATGTACAGTGCCCGTGGATTGTATGGTCAATACATCTTTGTTATACCAGAATATGACATTGTAGTGGCATTCACTTCTGCACTATCACAGAATCAAATCTATCCGCACATAAATATGGTTGCAAATTTCATCCTACCTGACGAAAATGCCCACTCTGATGAAGAACTCAAAAGTAGTTACCTGATATTAGGTACAGTTGTAACTCTTATCGCTCCTGTCGTTATTACTGGTAGCTATTGGGCTCTCGTACTAAGGCGCAAATTCCAATGAGGGATTACTCAATCCCTCCCTCTCCTTTTTCAAGATAGGATAACCACAAACTTGATGCCCTTTCATGCTAAGAACCAACCAATATGCTGGATGCAGATAAACGCGCTAGATATGCCGAACGTGATGAGCAAGGGAATTTCCTCCCACCCTTCCCGGTTAATCCTATTACTCTCACTGAAAAGACCAGAAAGGAAGTCTGTAGAATTGAGAATGGGATACCGTTACGAAAATACACTCGATTCTATGTAGTTGGAGTCTATGGTGGAATAGCAACTGCGTACTCCGTTGGATGCAATTATCGTTGCACATTTTGTTGGGTAGATTGGAGCCGAGATTGGCCCGAACGATACGGTGAGTTCTATTCTCCTGAAAAAGTATATTCGAATCTTCGCGGTATCATGCGTACTCAGGGGCTCCGAAGAGCAAGAATCAGTGGGGCTGAACCCACACTATGCCCAGATCACCTTTGCGGAGTTTTAGAACTGGTTCAACGCGCTCGAAACGAGTTCGATCTTTTTGTTATCGAGTCCAATGGCGTGGTCCTATCACAAGAAAAGGACCTGGCTCAACGATTGTCAAAGTATGCATCTTATGATACAGACAATGTTGGTCACGTTCGATTATCAATTCGTGGAGGTATGCCAGAGCCTTTTGAGGAGAAGACGGGGTGTAGTAAGGAATTCATGGAACTCCCCTTTATTGCCGCACAGCGCCTCTGGAATGCAGGTGTTTCCTTCCATGTTGCTGTTGTTGTAGATCCGCGTTTTACGACTGAGGAAGAGAAGGAAATCATATATGGCAAACTTGCAGATATTGACTCTTCAGTTAGACAGGGAATCGAAGAGGAGTTGTTAGATCCCTATCCACACGCGCTGGTTAGGTTACGGGCTGTCGGACGCACAGACGTCACTGGGTCAGCCATATCCAAGAAGGAGGAATCAGCATTGCGAACTCGCCCCGATACCTATGATACAACCTAATCATCTTTTAAGTGGTGAATATGTATCCCCCATAAGGATGGATTATTGATGACAGAGATTACAATCTGGAGCGAAACCAAGAAGGGTGGAAAGGTTCCTGAGAATTTTGATACTGAAACAACGACAATAAATCTGGGCGATAAACGAATTGCCAAGACCGACCTAGATCCTCTCAGGGAATTCAACAATCTTGAGGTCCTCATTCTGTCAGGAAACAAGATTGAGCAAATCGACCTAACCCCGGTAGGCAACTGCACATCTCTGGTCGAATTCTCTCTGGGAGGAAATGAGCTAGCTCAAATTGATCTCACCCCTCTTCAGACGTGCACAAATCTCCAGCATCTTGATCTTTCATACAATAAACTCACAGATGTTGATTTGACTCCGCTGGAACATTGTACTGAACTGAAGACATTACATCTCTTTGATAACAAACTCGAGGATATTAGCATTGCATCGCTCAAGAAGAACAAGAAACTGCGCAATCTAACAATTACTAACAATGCATTTGAAACGGTTGATATTTCGTATCTCTTCCTCTTGCCAAATCTAGTCAAACTTGGGATAGATCCGGATGTCAAACTGAAGGCAACCAAAAAGGCAAAGGGTCGGAAGAATGTTCCTGCTCCGTTACAACCACTTCTCAAAGAAATAAAGTGGATATGATTTTTGGACACGGATTACTCAACATGTAGAACCGGAGGTGCGAATTTCCTTAGTCGCCGAAGACCAACTACCTTTTCCTTTCTCCCGAGCTTGGCTTCCTCAATTGCTTTTTCCATGAAATCAATTGCCTCATCGTAAGCCGTTCGTGGCACTGGAAATGGAACACCATCCTTTCCACCAAATGCAAAGGTCATTCTTACGGGGTCTGACCAAGACGGAGCATTGCCATAGATCATCTCCGAAATGAGAGAGAGCCCCCTGACCGCAGCTGGACCAATTCCATCGATGAAGAGAAGACTTTCATAATCTGATGGCTGTGTTTCGTACGCCTTTCTAACAGCGTTCCAATTCATGCGTTGAGGAACTACTTTGTAACTAGGCATCAGCGTGGGTCCCTCTTTTCCCTCAAGCCAAGGAATTAGAGTTGTTTCCCCATAGGATTTGATATCTTCCAGCAATCGTCTGACTTTGATTGGCTCTTCCTTTACAATATCTAGCGAAGTCTTCCTGCAACCGTCTGATACCTTTGAGGTCATATCCAAAGCCGATTCCTTCAGCTCACCAGAGATCATTCCTGAATGTGGTTCGTTAATGAAACTATCAACCTCTTCAGAGGTCCAGTGATATCTACGGGCATCATTTGTCTTGCTATCCATACCTTGTTGTACTACTGTCCAATTCTCATCTGTATCCACAAAGAAGACATGCTGATAGAGCGAATAGCCGTCTTGTATCGCGGCGTTGTCAACTTTTGCAACCTTTCTACTGAGCTCTGCAAGGGCGGAACCATCCATTCCATAGTCCTCAAGAGCCCGCAACTGATCTGGTGTCTTCATTGAGGCTAAACCTTTTCCCCCTGCGGCGACCATTCCATGCTTTTCGAAGCTAAGCACGGACCTGAGAACACCACAGGTGACAGTAGTACTACCACTGGAATCCCAATCGTAACCCAAAACATTAGAGAGGGCTTGAAAATAGACTGGATCTGCGAGGCGTTTGAGGAGTTCATGGGATCCGAATTCATCTGAAATAAAAGCACAAAGAGCATCCGCCATAGGCATCATTCGTTTCACTAACCAATGAGGTGCCTTTCCTGGATGCAATTTGAGGTCCGCAACGCCTGCTCTTTTCATACGTCTGCCCAAACATATGTTTAATCTATTCTATAATAAACGTAACAGTGCATCGAAAGTATTCTATCTGAGTGAAGCGCGAATTGATTCCAGAGTACTTCGTGCATATTCACTGAGAATATCAAGTTTTAATGAAAGCTTGGAGTATGGATCTTCACTGCAATGAGCGCAGGTTTCAACACTATGTTGGACCGCGCATCCTCTCACACTACAATTTGTACAATATTTGAAGTACTGCCCAGCCTTAATCTTGCAGCCATCACGATTTATCTCGGTGGGGATTGCAGCCCAGTCCTTAGAGGACCCCATCTTGGCGGTTCTTCTTCTCAAAGAGTTATCATCAGTTAACTTCGCTAGGTACGCATTACATTTAGAACAATCGAAACCGCAATAATGTAGTCTTGTCTTTGAGCATACCCTGTACAAGGCATTGGTACAATAAAGGAGTTCTCAGAAGTTACTTACAATTTCATGCTGCCCTCTCTAACTACGAGAGGGGTCATTTTCTCTCTATGCTTCTGGAAGAATTCCCCAACTATTATAGGGTTTCTCTTACTCAATTCACGTAATACCCAACCAGCTGCTTTTCCAACAAAGAATTCTTTATCTCCGATATGTGGCTTAACCGCAGCTAGAATCCGTTTGGCGAATGCAGGAGAGTAGTTTCTCTTAAGAGAAAGGTAGAGATAAGGCAGAATACTGGCCCGCCGGCGCCAGAAGTTCTCATCCTTCGACCATATACCTAGAGTTTTTTCCAGACTGGGCTCCCTTAGTAGAAGTTCGCCAAGGCAATTGGACCCAAGCGGGTCCATCAATGCCCATGTGTCAATGTCATCAATCCATCTATCAATGATTTCCAGTGTTGTTGAAAAATTGGCTCTTTTAACGAATTCCTTCATGATATCAATTGCAGCACGTCTAGTTTCAAAAAATAGTTCTTTCCAAAGGTCTACCATTAGGGCATGCATGCCTTCAAGTGAAAGCCCTTTCATATGTTTCTTGGCAATCCTACCAATTATTGGTAATTTGACACCTAAGAAAGAAAGAGTGGATGTTTTTAGATAGCCTGCAATTGTTTCAGCTTGCTCAGCATCACTTTCATTTTGGAGTTCTTCAAGCAACGATATCTCTGGAGAATTTGCCATAATCATAGCATGCTTTCTTCAAATATATCCTTTCTAGCGCATCGAATAACCTTTTATTCAAATTTACAGGCTATTGCATGATGTTTTGCCGGCATTTCCGGTGGAATCTTTTTACTATCAGATGTGGTAAGTATGACTGAAATTGCTGAGTGGAATGATGCAATAGACTATAAAAAATTCCTGCAAAGTGCCAGGGAGAACGTAGAGATTATGAAAGCTAGGTATACCGACTTCGTTCTTACTGAAGCTGATGAGGAAGCACTGAAAGGGATCAAAAACAAGGTCAATATTCTAGTAATAGGGGTTGATCGATGTGATGATACTGCAGGTAATGTTCCTATTCTTGCAAAGATGGCCGCATACTCGACAAATGTAGATGTTAGGATTCTTGATAGCGATAAGCATGCTCGTTTCCACGAAAACTTTCGTGTTAATGGCAAACGCAAAACACCAGTTGTTCTGTTCCTGAGTTCAGCCCTTTATGAGCTGTGTAGATGGATT
>CAYMLT010000066.1:0-12607 GCA_964391265.1 uncultured archaeon | reverse complement strand
ATCCAAAGATAATTTTAGGAGGACAATCACTACAAGATATAGTGAATCGCTATGACTGAGAGTGACATTCCCATTGAGATTCGATTTGAAAATGATTTCACCATCCACGCTGTGTTGGACCGAGTAAAAGCTCCACTAATTGTTGAAGAAATTAAGTTTAGGCTTCCTATTGATACTCGAACCGCGTATATTAAGGGAGAGATGAAATTCCTAATGGGAATATCCAAAGGAAATCTAAAGCCTACAAAAGCAGTCAAGAGAGGAGAGATTGCATATATGCCTCTCGGTGATTCATTGTGTATCTATCTTCAAGATATGAATACCTTCAGTCCTGTGAATGTCATCGGGAATGTAACATCAAATGATGACCTTCTAGAAAAGGTAAAGGACGTTAGAAGGGGCAGTCAGGCAACAATACAGCTGCAGAATTAGATTCTAGATGCGTTGCAGATTCTTCAGGATTTCTTCATTCTCATCTACTTCAACTGTTGTGGGGTCTGCAATAATACCAGGTTCATAGGTTTCAACTATAGCTTCTAAGCCTGAATCGGTTACCCGTTTGAAACCACGACTGGATAAAGATCGAATTCGAAGATGAGTTGTGTTGAACTCTGTTTTGTCCGCACTGATAACAGCCTGCACATCTAGACGTAGCTTAGACCGAGTTATTCGCAATTGCTCCTTTGTTTCGGCCAACTGAGTTTGAAGATCTCGTCTTGCCATACTCTCTTCATCCAAACGAGATTTGATAGATGCATAATCTGACCTTGGAACATAATCTCGTAAACGATCAATCCAAGTGACCGTGGTACCATTAAATCGACGCCTCGTTTCTACTTGCCCAAGCGACTTTAGAACCGCGACAACATCATAGACACGTCTTTTCGGAACTCCTAGCCTATCGGCAAGTTCATCGCTCCTAATACCATCCGCCCCTTGGTCCTTGAGAATAGAAACAGACCTATGGGCAAGTTCTACAAGTTTCACAAATGCACCCCATACAGTTGCCTCTGATAGGCTCCACTAAGCATCCATTATATTGAAACCCGTTGGTACTATTTAACGATTTGTGTTATCTCTGTAATTTCAGTGTCGATTTTTCGAAGCTAGTGTTCATTTCCATAAATAAAGGCCAATATAATTAGTCCATCCTTGCGAATTATCGAAAGCAGAGGATTTTGGTATTATCTAATGTATAAAATCAGGTTTCTTGTTGATACCGACAATTTCTTAACACACTTTCCGAGGTCTCGCAGTAGATTAGACTTCGGTCCCACGCGGTGGTTTCTATGAGCAGAAAGAGAATTATCATAATGGGAGCAGCAGGCCGCGACTTCCATAATTTCAATGTGTTCTTCAGAAATAATGAAGACTATGAAGTAGTTGCCTTTACGGCTGAACAGATTCCTGGTATCGAGGATCGCATGTATCCCCCAGAGCTCGCCGGGGATTTGTACCCTGATGGAATTAGAATTCATCCTGAAGAAAAGCTTCCGGAATTAATTAACAAGCATGGTGTCGAGCAATGTATCCTTGCTTACTCAGATTTGCCGTATGAAACGGTAGGACACAAGATTGCCTGGGTAAATTCCCTTGGCCCAGATATTCGATTCATGGGAACAGACACTACCATGATAAAGAGCAACAAACCTGTTATCGCGGTTTGTGCTGTTCGAACAGGTTGTGGAAAGAGTCAGACATCAAGAAGAGTCAATCAGATCTTGGTGGACATGGGCTTCAAACCTGTCAATATTCGACATCCAATGCCATACGATCCTGATCTCACAAGTCAGATTGCTCAGAGGTATGAAACTCTGGCAGACTTAGACAAGTATCGTTGCACAATAGAAGAAAGAGAAGAATACGAGCCGATGATTAACATGGGCGTTATCTTGTACGCGGGAGTTGATTACGGTAAAATTCTAGAACAGGCAGAACAAGAAGCTGACATCATCACCTGGGATGGCGGAAATAACGACTTTTCATTCTACAAGCCAAACCTGTTGATTGTCATTGTAGATCCACATAGACCGGGTCACGAGGTTAGCTACTATCCTGGTGAAACTAACCTGAAAATGGCAGATGTTGTCGTTATTAACAAAATCGACACAGCAGACTACGAGGATATAGAATTCGTTAGAGAAAGCGTCATGTTGAGCAACCCAGGGGCAATAATTATTGATGCAGCGTCTCCAGTTGGAATAGAAGATATTAGCAAGATCAAAGGGAAGCGAGTTCTTGTAGTGGAAGATGGTCCTACTGTCACTCATGGCGGCATGCCCTATGGTGCAGGATTCATTGCAGCGCGAAAGGCAGGTGCAATTATCGTCGATCCTAGACCTTACGCGGTTGGGAGTATTCATGATACTTTTGAAAAATACGATCATCTGGAAGATGTCCTACCAGCAATGGGATATGGAAAGAAGCAGATGGAAGAGCTAGAACAGACCATTAACAAAGCGGCCGTGGATGCTATTGTTATTGGAACACCTATTGACCTTGCGAAACTCATCAAAATCAACAAACCTAACACCCGAATTCGATATGACCTTCAAGAGATTGGCAAACCCGACCTCGAAGATGTTCTGAAAGAATTCGTAAAGAACCACAATCTAAAATAATGGGCAAGGTAAATCCGGGGGGACGCTCCCCCGGACACCTACGCTTTTTGAAACGCTGAACCGGTTGCTCTTACCAATATGCTTGTAGGGATGCACTTGCACCGCTTCGAGATTCCAAATCCTTGTAAAGCACTGTGAAGAAGATGTAAGTTATTGGACTCGTAATCAGCAAAACAATTAATGTATAAACGACAGAAGACAGAGCACCGAATCCCAATAGTGCCCCTACAAATAAATCAATTATGAAAGTAATGACGAAATTGACAATGAATATCAAAGCCCAACTGGCAAAGACATGCATGAAATTGCCACTCGTCATTCGAAAAGCTCGACTGAGTGCTTCAGCAGGAGACACATCTTCAGCAATGACAACCACAAATACTGGTGCCAGACGTACAGCTATATACAATAACGGTATGCTGAGTCCAAGGGTCAGTAGTGCACCATTAATCAGCTCCTCCAAGCCTGCGAAGGAATATATGTCGGTCGGGTCCACAAGTTCTAATGCCCTTTGGGAGATGGCTGCACCAGGAGCAAGAAGTAAGCCAAATAGCAGATTTATGATTGCAATTACGATAATCATCGGCACAAATCTACTAAATGAGAATGATAGACTAGAGCCAATATCCTCACCACCGGCCGTATACAAATCAAGAGTGTATTTGATGGTTGCACCAATAACGACTGCTAAAACAATCAAGCTGATTATAAGAAACACAGTTGAAAGCATCATTAGCACGCCAATACCTTCGATAACTTCAGCAGGATATAGAACCCAATATACCAATTGAGTAAAATACGACTGAAAGTCACTAGGAAGAATACCAGTCCATTGATCACCAAGAATATAAAAACCTGCAACCGCCTCAACTATGGAGTAAATAACCATAATTCCACCCATCATAATAATGTAAGGTAGGAGTTTCCTTGTCCACAAACCTAGAGTGCGAGAAACAATTCCTGTAGCGCTCAATGAATAATCTGTACCAGACGGCCCCTCGGGAGAGGGACCATCACCGAAATCTGTTGCCATAAACAATCCTCAATGAAGTCCAATCCATCGTTGCTTATAATACCTGTGAACAATATTTCCTTGGTCGACTCTGCTTTAGGCAGGTTTGGGTCGTAGGTCCACGATTTCCATGAATTTCATACCGCCAGCTTTCTCAAGTAGTTCTTCAAAGGCAATAGTTGTCACAGTAGGGGTAACCTCTGAACTCCTCTTCGTCATCTTTTTAATTTCTGCGATGAGTGTTGAATAATCGGCATTAACGGGACCTTTTGGAGAGATATAGAGATGTAGAACATCCATGCTATGTGGATCGCTCATGTCCTCCTTTGCAACCTGAATCTGAAGCTCTTCGATTTCTGTAAGAGCCAAAAGGTCAGAGCGCAACGCAGTGAGATTGACAGTGGCACCTTTAATCTTCTTTTCACTAAGACCCATGACTTCTAATTGAATCTCTGCATCATTGGTTCTACCAATCTCCCAGAAGAATGGTCCATCAAGCCCACAAACAGGACACTTGTCGCGTTCTTGGCGAGATGCGACATCACCAAGAAGGAATCCCTCGAAGACGGTTCCAGTACTATCGAGATGGAATAGGGTCATGTAGCCAGGTTCATCTTCTGTAACGAAATCATAGGTGCCATCATCGTTGAACGTAACCAGTTCAAAAGATAGCATCAAGGGAGACACATTATGGTAGGGACCGTGCCGATCGCATTGGGCTGCAAAAGATACCTTGCTTTCGGAGGAAGCATATCCACCTATGATGCGAACCTCTCTTGCACCCTTACTCTCAAGAGTTGCAACGATGTCATCGGCCACGGCATCGTAAATCTTCTCACCAGCAAGCAACACGACTACCTTTTCTGGTGCAGAATAATCGCTTTCTGCCATCGCTTTGAAGAATCGATTTCTCATGTAACTTGGCATCCCAGCAAAGCCATTGACTTTGAAAATTCCAGCCATCTCAACAAGCTTGTCGCTTGGGATTGCTCCTCCTGCGCTTGTAGCAACGTAGAACTTGGATATTTGGCCCAATCCGACATTCACTGCATGCCATCCCAGATGTGGTGCATAAGGAAAGAGATTCATACTTACCATTTCCCAGCCAGATTCCACCCAAGGATCTACTGCGAGCTGTCCTGCCTTCACACAATTCTTGGCAAGGAGCTCATTATCATATCGTGTAAGAAACACCGGTGATGGTAATCCTGAAGCGCGACCGGAGCTTAACCAGAATTGCAATGGTGCGAATTGGAAAGTTAACTTATCTTGAAGGCGTTGCATCGCGGCACTTCCACCGATTTTTGTTTTGACACGTACGCCATTATTCCTGATGAATTTGTATATCTCTGATTGCCCAGATTCCTTGCTATAGGTCATTAGGTTACCTACGATTTTTGCAGGATCCCGATCCGTACCATCCTCTTGTTGAGGATTCAGAACGAATTGGGTCATGTTATCCTTGTAGTCTTTCTTCTTCACAAGGGGGATCTTGTATTTTGCCCAATCTTCTATGCATGCAATATTAAACGGATCTACGCCAGTTTCTTTGAAGAGTCGACGATAGTAGGGGTGGTTTGGCCACACCTGATATCGTATGAAAGCGCGAAATTTACGGTCTTGTAGGTCCTTGATTTCGCGATGATTGGTTTGCTTTAATTCTTTGAATGTAAATGTGGTCTTGACCATTGTTGTCCCTCACAGTGCTTCCTAATTTGGCAATTCGACAGCAGCCGAATAATAAACGTTGTGAGAATCCGGATTAAAGGATATTAAGAGGCATTACCGTAGTTAATATAGTAGAAAGTAATATAGGCATTACAGGTTTTCTGCATCAATAGGCTATGATTTAGGAGCATGACTAATTTGTCCGAAACCGACGAGAAACTCCAAAAAGGCATAATCGAACTAGACAAAGGAAATGATAAGAAAGCATTTGGGCTTTTCAAAGATGTATTTGAAAGCAGACAGGAAAGACTGCTGAAGAAGGTTCAGGATAATCCTAAGTCTCCAACTTTGATGCTGGATGCACTATACATGATTCATGCTCTAGTATGGCTAAGAGTCGCGGAAGCAGGAAAGGACAAAGAACACGGAGTAGAATTGATGGGGAAGGCGGTAGGTACGGTCGAGGCTACAAGAACAGCATTAGGCCCCCTTGTCACCGGTCTCGCACAATGGGCAAAAGAGAAGAATATCAAAGTTGTATACAACAAAGCTCTAGGTCTTCTTGCCGCTACGAAAGATTTGGAAGATATGGCCAAGAAAGCACTTGAAGCACAACGAAAGATGAAATAGCATTATCTCTTTTCCATATATTCTCGCCAATCTTCAGCAGGGAATCGCTCGGTCATGATTTTGAGTTCATTAAAAACAGCGGATTCGAGGTCTATTCCAAAGTGATTTGCTAATTGGATAAACAAGGAAAAGGATTGTGCAAACTCTCGTGGCAACTCACTTTTCGCAGGAGATTTATGTCCGAGTCCAATAGCTTTGTATCCTTCCTCAACGGTAATATAACGAGATATTTCGCCCAGTTCCTCAATTAAATGAGCAAAGACTTGCGAAGCGGGAAATCTATCCCATCCACGTTCATGTTCAAAATCTGATTTTAAAGATTGAATATCTCGAAGGTCCATATTATATCATCCTCTTTGTGATTTGCATAACCTGAGCTCGTGATTGGTCCAGTGCTGATTCAGGAGGACTAATCAATGGACCATTTGGTGTATCTTCAGCAAGCGGAGTACTTCCTAGAAACATGGCTGCGCTTACAGAGTCCATCATCTCTACGGGAGGAAGAATCGCACACGCCATCTTCGAGCCAACTTTCACCTCGGAGATATTCGTCACTATTTGCCAAACACGAGAGCCATCTGTACATCTACATAAAGAGAGTTTACTAGAACCTTCAACATGTTTCACTGAACTCACTTCAACGGCTAATAGATCCACTGCAAAGCCAGGGTCGTCAGGATACTTTCTTAATCGGTCCTGAAAACCATATGCAATCCTCAGAGCATACTCAACTTCGATGTGCGTCAACTGCTCTTTTATCGTGCTTGGTTTGTATCCGGAACCTAAGGCTTTTCGGTATATCTCTTCGAAGGCATTTACAGCTGCAACCAAGTTTGCGGTAGGATCTTGGTCCGCTAATGCAGCGGCATCCATATATGAGTATTTTACTTCGTAGAGAAGACTTCCGGCAGTCTTGAGAAACTCTCCAAGTTTGCTGTAATCAATATGTAGCTTCAGTTTTCTATTCCCAACAATCTCATTGAGCCTTCGAAGTGCATCTTCAAGAATCAATATCCGACCATCCTTAGCAGTATCCATTGTAACCACCAGCGTGACCCTCCAAAATTAGTAAATAAAGCCCTCGATGAAGATATGAATAGACCACGTAAAGTGATATAAAGATTCAATAGTTATCCTTTCATAATCCCCAGAGGAGAAACTGAGGTTGATTCAAGCCCTATACGTCCTCATTGCTGACAGCGGCCTTTGCGTACTAGATAGAAAGTACGGAGAAGGAGAGATGGACCCAAACCTAATCAGCGGGTTTCTTACAGCTCTGATTTCTTTTGGACAAGAACTAAGTTCTGGTAATCGCGTTCATGTAATTGATTTTGGGGCATTTGATATATGCCTTTCACTGAACAACAATGTTATTGTTGCGGCTACCGTGGATAAGACTGACGATGGAAATGCAGCCATGGCTATCCTTGCAAGGGTCAACAACGAGTTTGTGAAGAGTTTTACCTCGGTTCTGAAGGATTGGGATGGAAATCTTGAGCCCTTTGAAGCATTCATTCCAAAAGTGGATGAAATCACCAAGAATGGAAAAGCGTCGGAGATGAAGATAGTAGTTCCTGTACTCAAGGGCAAGGTATCACCGATGCTCGTACGTCTTGGGCAAATCTCACAAGAGGTCTATGATGTCGGGCAGATGTGCAAAGGAAGGCTCACCGTAAGGGATATCGCAGATCAACTTGGCAAGCCCGTAAAAGGTGTTCAAAAAGCATTACATACTCTTGAGGATATGAAAATGCTTGAATGGAAAGAAATAGGCTAACCAATATTCTAATATCATTTCTTTTTTCAAGGACCTTTTCACTGAGGAAAGGGTTTATTGAACCTGTCCCCATTCGTTTCCTGCAGTGATTAAGATAAGACCAATCACAACTAGTCCAGGTGCGAGAATGCCACTTGCTTCGTAGGATAATATTCCAGCGCCTTCAAGAATGAATCGGAGGGAATGAATAACTCTTCCAGCAAATAACACCAAGAATCCTGAACCTAGGACAAAGTTGGATTTTCTCAGTATTCCACCAGATACCCAAGCCAGATACCAGAAAAGCACCGGTATGAACAGAGCGTAGACTATCCCAACTAATCCAGCAATGTTACTCATTAATTCGCTTGAGAAAAGAACCAGGCCAATTCCAACGATGACAGCCGGTACAGCAAATGTGAATTCTGCCCATTGCTTTCCAATAATCAAAAATCCTGCTGTCGCAGCAAGAACAGCTAGTGCCATCCATTGGAAGAATCCTCCAGCTTGTACCCATACTCCTGTTTGTCCGAGCCAAGGATCAAGTGTTTCCAGTGTGCCTCGCAGAGATGCGGCATCAGCAAAGAAATCACCAATGAAATAAAATACTCGTCCAATTGCTAGCAATAGGAAGAAGATCGCCATAGCCAGTTGGAATGGGTTTCGCGTCTTTCTCCATCTGAAGAGAAACAGAATGACAAAGATAAGGAAGTAGTACCCTACTACCAAAAACCACAATCCTATGTGAATTTCTCGAATTATCATATCGAAGGTTTGCATCATTTTCTTCTCTCCCTTCAGCGGACAGGTATCTGTAGCAGGAGTGTGCGTACTGACAAATAAAACTATGCCGGACCTTAAAAACGCGTGAAATAATACACATAGGCAATCTCTATATTCTACAAATGGATAAAATTCATTGGTGTTGATTTGACTACGCCCCGTCTATGGAAATTAAAAAATGAAGAGGGCAAGATAGATGAATTCATAGATATCCGCAGAAAGGTAGGAAACAGAGTACTTAGAGCATATCTACTTGATTCGCTTTTAGAATCTAAGAAGGTTGATTGCATAAAAGCCTCACTTCGAGGTCCCAAGGATGACTTCCAGGATTTTGACAGGTTTCTAATTCTTATAGCAAGCGAAAATGGGGAGGAATTCCGATTCTTGGTCGAGGCAGGCGTATATGAAAATCTCCGCATTGTTGGCACCAATAATCCGAGAATTTCTGAGATTGAACCAGATGCGCTTGAGAAGCTGTTCACTAAAGCGCTTCAAAGCCCTGAAGAATTCGGCTCATCCATTGTACTAAGTCTGGACAGCAAAATCAAAATGGAATAGTTTGCCACCTAGGATGCAGTAATCATGGCCTTTGAACGTTTTGCGAAATGCCCGGTGTGCAAGAAGAAGACCGTACTGAGGGTTCCGGAGGGTATCCTCAAGGAGGCAAAACGATTCCCATTTACAATTAAGGTTAAACATGGAGAACACTACTTCTATATCAACATAGATAGTCAGGCATGGATAACAGACATTCTCACACCGGATTTAGTTGAATAGATTATCCAATATAACGGTCAGGTGCACTATCTGAATTTTCGCCTTGTGAAGATCGTTGTTCAATCTCTCTCATTGCCCATTCGATGAATTCTATGACTTGAGCAACGCGGTCATCAAGAATATCAAACGTTGATTTGAGCCCAAGAAAGCTGGCCACTTTTTGCATCACTTCTCTAGACGCACGATAATCCACTTTAATGATGCCCAGAGTTTCACCCAGAAAGCAAGCACCATCAAGATTGTGACGTGTTGATGCCCAAGCCGGGATAAATCCATTTGCGCCAGTAATCACTCCTTCTTTTGTAGGAATTGCACCTTCGATTAATTCGATTCTTCCAAGCAAATCCGATGAACTCGCAGATACAAAAATACGGGGAGGGGCAGGGTATGTCTTGAAGAATTCAGAATATCCTTGTTCATAAGCTGCCAAAGCATAAATTTCCTTTACTTCAAGGGACTTGAGCTCCTCTACAACATAATCAGCATACTCGAAAACTCCCTTTCCGGAAGCAGGTTGATGATCTGCAGTTAGAAATAGAATATCATGGGGTTCATCTGGAGCTGCACGATAAATATAGATAGAAGACTTGGGAAATTCAGTAATACCATCACGTACGATTATACGTGCGGGAAAATCATCGCTGTAGAAATCCATTACATGGATTGCTCCAAGACTCTCAATCATGGCATCTACAGCAATGCGTCCCACATTGCCGATACCGGGAAGTCCCATTACTGTGATGGGCTTCTTCAAATCAGTTCCGGATAATTCCATATGTCGGAATTCACGCATAATTCTCTACCCTAAACTACTAGGCATCCAAAGCATTTGGCACTATCGGTGAAGATTAGAGATTATAGAATCGCAACGCATTTTCAGTAGTCTGCATTGCAACATCTTCGAAGGGGAGACCAAGAATGTCCGCAAGCATCTTACATCCAATTTCTATGTTTGCAGGTTCATTTCGCTTTTCTGTGGGGGATAGATAGGGACCATCTGTTTCAAGCAGGATATTTTGCAGAGGTAATATAGTCGCAGCTTCAATCCTATTTCGGGACCTTGTGAAGTTTGCGGGAAGGGTGATGTACCAGCCGTTTTCTCGAATGCGCTCTGCAACCTTAGGAGGCCCATCAAAGCAGTGCATCAAAACCTTTCCACCAAATTCTCGCTCAAGAATCTCAGAAGCCTCTGTTTCGGCTTTCCGGGAATGTATGACTAGTGGTAGTTTCAATTCGCTGGCAAGAGAAATGAAATCGATAAACAAGGGCTCTTGTGCCTTCCTCCCGGCCGCATCCTTTATCCAATGGTAGTCGAGTCCGACTTCACCTACGGCTACAACGTTTGAGGCATATTTTCTTGTCAGGGAGATAATAGTAGCAGCATCTTTTTTTGTTAGTTGAGAAACACCGCATCCAGCAGAATGATGTATGTACCCCTGGTGTTTGTCTATGATGCCAAGTGTACGACGAAACGAACCTGGGCCAATCGAGCTTGTTACCATTCCTATCAAACCTTTGGATTTTGCTCGCGAGATGACCTTTTCTCGATCATTCTGGAAGTGTTTCATATCAATGTGGGTATGTGCATCGAACAGCTTCATGGCAACCACTCAGTTTGAGTTGATGGTATACCTATGGGATTTACTTTAATTCTATTGGATTGTGCTTTGGTTTGAACCAAAACATGTCAGACGATAGCGCACGCCTCAAAGAGAAGACGGTACAAGTCACAATGCTCAACCAAAAGATGGAAGCATTGCAGACTCAACTAAGCGGGGCAACGCGCCGCAATACACAGTTGGCAGAGCAAATCAAAGAACTTCAAGAGAAGCTCTCTCAGAAAGACTATGAAATCCAATCAATCCAGATGGAGCTGGATCAGACCAAGACAGCCTTAGAATCTGTAGGTCAGCAGATGCAAGGCATTCAGGCCAAAGAAACTCTGATGATGGGTAAAAAGAAGCCAGTGACTGGAGATTCCATGGCAAAGGAAGAGCTGCAACAGGCGGAGGTTAAGATTGCCCGTCTTCAAGGTGATATCAAGAAGCTATCAGAAGCCGCCACCTCTGTGATTCTCAAGAGGGAGGATGGTTTAGAGAAACTAAGTGAAACAGTAAAACTGGTGGGGGATATGCAACACCGGATTTTCACGTTTGTAATGGAACAAAGAGCAGTTAAAAAAGACGAGCTTGCCTCAGTTATGCTTGCTGAAATATCTGAAATTAATGAAGCAGTTGATAGCCTTCAAGCAATTGGAGAAGTTGTACTAACAGATGGAAATACAATCATTCCTGCAAAGAAATACCGTGAAATGAAGATACCAGTCGACGAATGGCAGAAAATGGCACCATCTGAAATATTCGATTCACTGGAATCTGTTGTAGAAAAGGCAGAAGGAGCAGAAACAATTGTGGAAGCTCTTGAGATGTCAGTAGACATCATCGAACAGAAGCTCGCCCGGGGTGGAGCTCTGATATTCCAGATGAGAAGAACCGCTGGTGATTGGAAGCGTCAAGAAGGGAACGTTGAGGAACTACGCTACACAATAAAGGATTGGAAATCTAGGGCGGATTCGTTATCATAACCAGTCTATTCAGTCGGTCCACCTTTCTTTAGAGCTTCCTTGACGTAGTCTCCAAAATCAGATGTTTCACCATCACGTTGAATGCGAATCTTTGACTCTTCGCCGGTTACTTGCCGTTCGATATATCTAACATCGATTTGGTTGAAGATCTTACGAATACCGCGGTAGGTTATCAAATACAACACAATATCACGTATTCTCGCAGCAACTGCAGGAGCCCTATTTTCTAAGGCAGCCAAATATTGAGTGGCTTCCGGATCCAAGAAACGGCTCAAGAGTTTCGTTCTTTCTGTATCGACCTTCTCCTGACGCTCTTTGGTATCTTGCAATTGTTTTTCCCGTTTAATTAGCTGAGCCATTTTCTTTCTGCGAATCATGGCAAGCTCCGTGTCATCGTCAGTCAAAGGAAGATCCTCAGACTTTCTCGAAATAGGAGGATACTTAAAACTCTCGATGCGACGAGAAGTCCTTTTTAGAGGAACTGTGCTACCACAACTAGAGCATGTAGATAATACTGCCTGAGTAGGATGAGATGAAGAACATGGAAGAAGCAAGATGTGACTGGCTCGAAACAATAGGGTCAGGATATGGTTGCCGACTTCGTACACACAAGTTGCCAATCCCAGAAGTAACTCAAAAGTGCTTGATTCCTGACCTAGCAGTAATGTGCGTTGACGCATACAGCTCACTAGCTAGAGGGCAGGAAAGTCTCGATGAAGAAAGCACTGATGCGCTTCCATGGTTGCTCGATGCCGCTAGTCAATTCGAAAATCTAG
>CAYMLT010000065.1:0-12653 GCA_964391265.1 uncultured archaeon | reverse complement strand
TCCAAACAGCAATGTTAATATTGCAACCCGAGTCAACACCCGACCAAGCCGCCGTGGCTCAGTCGGTTTATCTCTCATTCACTTTTCACAGATAGAATCTGCATTTTTCTACAAACCGGAATTTCGATAACTCACCAAACAATGTATCCAACAGCAATGTTAATATGACAATCCCCTTTGACACCGAATTAAGCCATCGTGGCTCAGTAGGTAGGATCGATTCCTTTCGGGATCGTTTGCCTAAAGCGACAGAACCAACGTAAATCACGTTGTACCGCTAAAGCCTGTTATCTTTCAATCAACGGGTTGAGAGCCAGACAGTTGTTGGTCGGAGGTTCGAGGCCTCCCTCAAATTATGAGGGAAAGCGAATACCCTCCCGATGGCGCCACTTTTTCTGTAGTCTATAACGAACTGATATTCATCAATCCGAACTACCAATCCCTCAATGGCCTTTTGTTCGTCCAGTTCTCTGCAGTCCTTCTCAACCACGTTTCTACAGCCTGTTTCTTTCTTACATCATTTGGAGGGCATTCTATAGCCCATCGTATGGTGTCGTCTATAGAGTCTGTAGCAGCAACCCAACTCACTGAAACTCTACCAGTTCGGGGATAGTAGGACACATTTCTAGGATATAGGGAAATCTCGAATCCAAGGCCTTCAGCCAATCTCTTTTCGTCACTGATGAGGTTGTTAGTAGAATCATTCACTACTTTGACAAGGCTTTTAGCTGCATCTCTAATAGCAGGGTCATTGTCATCCTGTAAATCTTCAAGTTGTCGAATGGTTAGAATCGATTTGGGAATTAAGCCCTTTAGCTTCCTTCCTCTCTCCTTTACTAATTCAACTTCAGCAGCTCCTATCTCAGACTCGAAGTTATAATCCTCTTTCTGCTTATCCACATAGATCGCATGACTACGGTACCATTTGAACCGCCCCCCGGTAAAGCTTCCATCCTCAGGAATAAGCTCTTCCAGATACGCCCGCTTAGCAGTATCCGACCACTCCATAAATCCCACAGGAAGCCCCGGATTATTGATGGTCTTGTTCCCGGGCGTCATTCCCTCATCAATCAGGATGAGGCCAATCTGACAATGAATGTGAATATCATACTTACCCTTGCGATACTTTGGTTCAAGAGCGATATCTCCAAATTCACTCACAATTTCTTGAACCCTCGCAATGCGTCCCAGATGCGCCTCATTGTATGAAATGCGTCCAGTGTCCCATAGGTGACAATCACTTGCAACAGTTGCTGCGAGTCTTGCTATCAAGACCTTACGTTTCTCGCCCTCAGGAAAGCGTGGATATTCAATTCCTGCACGTCCGCTGATTCCTGCTATCTTAACAACAGCGCCCTCTAGATCAGATAGTCTTCTTCCTGTAGTATCTAGATACATTCTGATAATCTTACCTTCCAGACGAGTGCTATGAATATCAAGTGGTTTCTTCCTTGCAGAATCCCCTCCTTCATATTCTATTAACTGTTTGACAATCTCAGTCATCTGTGGCAATTCTCTTCGAAGATTCCCTTGAACCCCTAGATTTCTACGAAGTTCATCAATGATATGGATGACCTCCTTTCTATCCTTGAAATAATAGAACTGGCCCTCATACGCTCCCACAAGCTCGTCAGGTCTATGTTTTGGTATCCATGTATACATCCTATTTTCAACCACGGCGACACGAGCTCGAACGAGTTCAAGCCCAATTGTCTTTGAGAGCGTTTCTTCTATCTCTTCTCTACTAGTGCGAAGGCAACGTTCAAGTTGCTTGATTTTTCTTGCTTCAAGTTCAGGAGTCAAATCGGCATAGCAGAATCTATGGTTCTCGCCAGGAGTCGTTTCAACCATACGCGTGACTGCAGAAATCAAGTCTTCTTTTGTAGGCTCCTTTATTTCTCTTAGGGGTTCAAAGGCATCCCGAACAACTTGAGATTCTACCTGATACACGGTTTCATGTTTTCCAGCTTTATCAAATGGTTCAAAATCACGAAACTCTCTCAGAACCGATTCGTCTATCTTCGGATTGCTCTCATACCATTCTTTTACGATTTGGCTTTCCTCATAACCTCTTAGCTGCCTTATTTGAGCTGGTTCAATATCATTCCACGAGTTGGTCACGAATCCTTTGCTAACTCCATACGCTTCTGCAATTTCATCGCGTTTCATTGAATGGTCATCCCTAATCTGGAAGTACAACTCACTGAAACCTTTTCTATCATCAAAATCCTCCCGTTTGCTTTCATTAGGATGTTTTTCAATTAACTCATCTAGGTCTTCCATCGACTCAATCTTGACCGCAGGTGGTCCACCATGAACCGCCTCATACATCCGTTTGAGTTCCCGAAACTCTAATTCCCTGACTAGCTCGGGTGGTTCGATATCCTCCTTTTCCTCTAATCTGGAATACGCCTCCGCATCTTGATAGCGCTTATCAAAGTCTTTCCGAGCCATCAAGTCAATATGGTGATCAAGTGCATTGTCAAGTTCCTCCACAGATCGAATCTTCCAAGGTTTCTCAGAGATCTCCTCTACTTCTTTGGGCTCAACAATCTCCGGTTGTTTCTCTGGTTCTATCAGTTTCTTCCTTTCGTCATCCGATATTATTCCTAGTTCCCTAAGGATTGCATCTCGTTCTGCAGAAGTCATTCTTCTGACAGCATACTCGTTTCTTTCATCTTCATCGCACTCTCTAAACTCTCTCAAATGGTGTTACTCCCTTCCGCCCTCGATAATATCCATGTTCTTCAATCTGCACGACTCTGTTTATACTCCTATATTCATTCGATTGTTGCACGTTATCATAGAATTCCATATAGTTAGGTTTTCACACAGAAATAATATAGATGAAGAAACAGTACATTCGATACTTCTGTACTATAGGTTAGCCATACCCTCTAGAAGAATGGATTAGCCTGTTTAGTACAATCTAGATTGGTATAGTACTTATTCAAAGAATTAGCTCAAAAACTGGTGCAATCATCCATAAGGAAACTATAGAAAACACGAAACAACAAGAAACCGACTGAGCCACGGCGGCCTCTCGACCTGACGCCTCTAAAATCAATATTAACGTTGCTGTTGGTAATAATATATTGGTTCGTGTTCTGGTTCATCCTTTCCATGTTTCGCCAGATACTCCATTACGTACGAAGTCAGTAGAAAGAGAAGAGAGATGACAATCGCAAACAATGAGGACTGGACTACAGATGGTCCAATTGCAACAGCTCCAAAAATCACAAAGAATAGTATTGCAAAGAAGAGACCCCCCTTTCTGAAGATATTGATAGTCTTTGCAAGGATTAGGTCTTCTGTTATGCGTCCTTTGCGAGCACAAAATAGTCCCCACGATAGCACTATCGCAACAGGTATCAGTGTCAGACCAAAGAAAATTGGTTCTCTATCGCATATGATCACATCAGGAAATGGTGTAGGGACAAAATCCCAGAGGATCCATACATTGCTCTCTTCGTAGTTGGCAGAATATGATTCACTGTAACCTGCCACTACTAGACGTCCATCTTGGTCGAATGATGCACCGCAAGGTATAGACTCCTTTCCGGAAATGTAGAAATCATACCATTCAACATCCCCCTCTTCGGTAATGCTTACTATCATTGTCTGCGGAATCCATGCAGGTGTATATGATAAAGAGAATGCCTCTTTTACTGGACTCTCGCCCATGCCAATAACGCATCCATAAGCAAGAATACTGCCACTACCATTGATGTCGAATCCCGTAATTACGGGGAGATAATCACAATGAAGTTCTACCTCTACCTGCCAGATAGGGTCAAGATTGGAATCACACATCATTGCTGACTGATAGTCCGCACAAAGGAGAAGTCCGCTCTCTAGTTCCTGAAGCACCTCACCCCTCCCATCATGAGTCCAGAGTTCTGTACCATTAGAGGAGAATGCCACCGTCATTTCAGCCAAGGAAAAGGAAACCCCCGAACTAACTTCTGTATCCACACTAAGCAGAAGTCCTTGAGACATCAAGTATAGACTATGGGCTGTATAAGGCCAATCTAAATACCCCTCGCGGTACCATATCTGCTCCCATTCAACACCTCCAGTCGCATTAACTTTGGAGAGAAAGATCCCGTTTTGACCATAAGATACCGTACCGACGAAATACACATCATCTGTGGTTAAATTAACTTCAATCCCCACATAATCTTCAAAATAGATCTCTGGAAACTCCACAACCCAAATTATTTCGCCCTCCGCAGAGAGTTTCACCAAGTATCCAAACTGCTCGCCCTCCCATTCTCCCCCTTTTCCAGTAAGAAGGATGTTGCCACTGGAATCCAAGGCGATGTCTGTAAGGGAATTTACTTCATTATCATCAAGCACATAGATTTGGGAAACCTCCCCTTGACTAGTAACTTCGAGGAGCATGCCTTCTAATCGGAATGAGTCATTGGAATTTGCAGGAACTCTATCTCCAACAAGTAGTAAATCATTTTGTTCGTTGAGAACTGAAGCATAGACACCATCACCCATTGATGATTCTAAAATGAACTCTTGAATCGTATGTTCATTAGATTGTGCTGCTACTGGAATACTTACGACTCCTATGAATATGACTAAGATATAGATTGCAGCAATTCCCCTTCTTTCCACTGAATCACCCTTGATGCAGTTAGTCATATTATCAAATCAAGTTTCCGACCTAGTTTTAATAGCATATACAGAAATTGGGACCTAAACTTCAACAAAGTTCTCTAGAATATCAATCATTTAGAAATAATCACTTATCACTTGATTTTGCCAGAGCAATGATATGACCATCAGGGTCCATTCCATAGGCTACGTAATCTCCCCATGATCGTTCACTCATCATGCTAATCATCCTACCTCCTGAATCTTCGATATCCTGTAAATGTGCATCTGGGTCTTCCACAAAGAGATAGATTTCACAGCGAGGGATTCCGTTACCTTGAGAAGGATTTGGAGCTCCTGATCCGAGAATACTTGAAATGTTGGGCTCAGGCATCAGTCCAAGTGATATCTTCTCCGCAATATCAAACATGGTCATTCCCTCAACATCAAGTGTAGGCTCTGATTGAAGAACGGATTTGTAGAATTCACGACTTCGTTCCTGACTCTCAACGAATAGAATGAACATAGGATTTGGCATTTTCTCTCTCACCCAACAACTTGGCGACTACTGTCTGATTCTTTTACTTTTCTGTACTTATGTCATCCGTTCAGTAAATGCGCAAACCTCTAAGTTGGGAACTGATCATTAGTTATCGAATGCTCACAGTAACGACATTGGACAACTCCCCCCTTCTTGCTTTTAGAACCCTCGTTGGGTGTGAGGGGTGCACTACAAGTAGGATATGATCAAGACCACTCCTCTACTTGTTCTATCCTGATATCTTCTGCTTACGTATGATCGGTGATAGGAGAGTCACTTAAAGGGACTAGGCTCATTCAGGATACACGGTACCTTGTATCTGGAAGATGATTCAGCATGTCCGACTTGCGATTTGATAAAGTGGAAGAATACATCTTTGCTCCATTCAACACCTTTGTCTACATTGATGAGGACAAACTAAGGCTAACTGGGATGACCTCTCTTGCGGAAGACCTTATAGAAGACCTCAATCAGAAATCCCCGCCAACTGGATTTGAGGGGCTCTCGATTAAGTGGGACTTGGAAGACTGTGAAGCTTTCAAACTCTCCAAAGGTGTATTTGCTGCTCCAGGGACAGAGAACTCCTTCATCATGGCCAAGATAGTCAATGAGAAATCCGAGATAGCCCCCGTGCCTCTTCCCGAAGATATAGCTCAGGATCTACATCTTAGCCCCCTAGATTATTCCAATGTCCGATTCTATTTCCAAGAATGTGGAGTTGGCACTATCAGTGTGAGAGTCGATATAGAGAAGAATGATGGACTGACAATCCTCGAGCTTGAACATGTATCTGAGAGTGTGAATACCTTAGTCAAAGAGTACTTTGAAGAGCTCTGCTTCAAACTAACCAAGATCTACATCCAGACCATTCGAGAATTGGATGTTCCAAGACATACATTCACATCCATTCCTGAAATAGAAGAGGTGGAAAGGTCCAAGCATTTCATTCCCTGGACACATAGAATATATCATATCGCAGACGACTCTATGTTTGAACTTGAGAATCCCGGAGAACCTTTCAAGGTTTTACTGACTCCCTCCCGACAGATGGACATCAGTGACCTGAGCATCTATGATAATCGCTGGATATATTTTGGCTGGGGGCATTCAATCATCTTCACTCTCAGTGAGGAGGATGGCTATTCCCAGACTTCCAGACCTGTTTATGACTATGTACGACTTGTGGAGATTGCGCAAGCAAACTGGCAATTCTTGGATATCATGAAAGATATAATTACTTACGCCATTGCATCATTCAACTACCTCTATGAAACAATGAGTATTGATGATTTGAAAGCATCCATTGATGAATTGCGAGCTTTCAAGAATGGAATGGATAGAATTCTCAGCCAATACAGGGGTGTTAAAATCACCTTTGACACAGAGAAGAGAGTCCTGCTTAGAGAACTCCATGAACGCTGGCTAACCGAAAGTATGCTGGAGAATCTCTTATCCGACCTACAACGAATTGAGGAACTTCTTGACCAGCTTTATCAACGCCAGAAAGAACAGCGTGAAGAATCATTGAACACGATTGCGCTCTTATTCACCATCGTTGGAATTATCGAGATAATCGCACTATTCATTGATATCTTGCGTCCTGACTTTGATTTGTCTCCAATCGCAGAGATTCTCTTGATAATGATTGGAACACTAGTAATGGCTATTCTTATCTTACTATATCTGAGAATCGCAGGAAGGGGATAGAATGAATCCGTTGAATGATCTCGAAGATGCAGGTTTACTCATTCTTCAAGCAGATGGTCTAATTGATGAAGAACACGGTTTTGGATACCCAATCAGCCAGCGGCTAAATGAACTCAATATACTCTCAAAAATCGTTAATGTTTCACATAATACCGACATTCTGAACGAATTACCTAAGAAACCCCTGATATTATCTGGAGGAATGACTGAGGTCACTGCAGATATTGATTGGATTAACGAATTGAAGTCATTCATATTGGGTATAATTGAGAGAAACAGGAATACACAGTCGCAAAAACAGCCAATCCTAGGAATTTGCTTTGGAGCTCAGATAATTGCTGAATGCTATAGTAAAGGAAGTGTTTTCTTCCTTGAAGACCCTGAGATTGGAGTTAGCAATATTGTTCTTGCTCGCCCCGAGCATCCGCTTTTCAAGGATATAAAATCAGAATTCCCGGCATATGCATTTCACTACAATCAGATTTGGTCTGAAGATATCACAATATTATCAGACCAGCACTATAAGGGACATCATTTCATTCAAGCTTTTGAGATACAGGATGGTTTGGCCTTCGGTGTTCAATTTCATCCCGAGTTCAAACAGAATCAGATGCTGAAGTTGTATCAGACCTACGAATTACTCATAGGAGAGCTTGGTTTTGACCTAAAACCAGTTATTGAGTCATTGCCTGAAGTTACTGGAAATCATCTGATTCTCAGAAACTTCTTCGATTTCTTCTGCAAATGAGGTATCATTCGTACATTTCATTTCTTGTAGTCATATAATTATGTCACACAACCCTCTTTCTCCGTGATACTTCACTGGATTTCTCAAATAGCCCTTCATACACTCGATTCTACAGGGGTTTCTGAGTAAATAGCTGAACTCTCGAAATTTGCCGATTGACCTCTTTTGCTTCATACGCATGCGATGCTGCTGCAGATTTGACTGCTTGTTCCATGGTTAGTGAGAGTTCTTTCTTTCCCACTTTCAGAGTTATCTTGTCCCCTATGCTTTCGATGACATCTCCTGGAACAATGATATCAATGTCGGATTTCAATCCAAGTGCCTCTAGCTTTTCTTCGAAGAATCCGCCTCCAACTATTAATTTTGCAGATCCATCAATATCAAAGTCAACATCAATCGCTTTGCCAATACTTACGCCGTTATTATCGATTATAGCAAGTTTCTCAAGCTTGGAGAGTCTGATTTCATTTTCTCCTATAGCACCTTTGTCCACAGTAGTCTTGAGGCTATTCTTGGTTGTGTCAAGATGCACCTTTTCATCCATTTTCTTAATCATTGACCCATTGAAAACAGGGTCTCTATCGGGCCTAACTCTTATTGATTCTAGAAATTCCTCGAATGTTCGACCTGATAGAATAAACTGTGAAAGTTTCAGTTCTCCATCAAATGTGAAAGTCATATCTCCGATGCGTCCGATTTTCTCTCCGTCTGACCCGACGACATCCGATTTTCTGAGCTCTCTACAGCAAATTGCTCTCTTTAGCTCCATATCCGCCACCAAACTTTGGCTTTTTCTAAAACATTTACTGTTCTAGATTCCTGTATTCCCTCTTTGTAATGCTAGCATTTGAAGATACCGACAGAATGTATCTGACTATTTCATGATACAATGATACCATTAGTTTCTAATTCAGATAGAAATTCCAATGCTTCCTGCTTGGGTATAATCAATTTATCGACAAGTAAATCACTCACGCTCTCAAGACTGAATGTATTCTCCCCGGCGAATCGTTTGATGAGCAGAACGAGTCTAATTTGTCGTGCATTGCTAAGCATATCCATTGCTTTCACGTTCAATCTGTAATTTGCTGAAGATGAAACCATACACTCCATTAGTTGATAATTCGCCCAGTCTTGGTCGAAGAATGTACGATCTCCATGCCAGTTATTCAGGAGAAAGCCGTATTCCTCCTCGAAAGTCGTAATGAACCTCTCAAGTCGTTCCATGAGCTCTTTTGCAACTGGTGCTTCTGAAATTAGCATTCCTGCAAGATAGATGCCTTGGCAGATTGTAGCCGTTTTTTCATCAACCTGATAGGTTTCATACTTGCCAGTGAGCGGGCCGCTTCCATCATCCTTCATCAATAGGGATGTTGCTGTTAGAAGTGCACTAAAGAGATCAGGTTCTATCTCACCTGAGAACGATTTGTGGAATAACGATAATCCACTGCTTGAAAGAGAAACAATGATGTGTTGGATTTGATGTAAGTCACTGGATTTAGCATCCGCTGTAGTTGTTGTAGCGTTCCTTTTCATTTGCACTACCCTCAATGGTCCACATGCGCGCGTGCAGTCTGCATCCAATCGGTCTGCGAAGGAAATCACTCTGCCTTAACTGTGTTATGCTGAAAGTATTCGAAAGGAAGGGAAGAGGGGGTCGCCTCCAGTCGTCAATCGAATAAAAGCCCAAAGATGTTGTCAAGCATCATCATGACAACAAAACCAACCATAAGTCCCCAGGTTGCTAACCGTGCGTTGCCTGCCGCATGACTTTCTGGTATCATCTCATCACCTACAACGAATACCATAGCACCAGCGGCAAAAGCCAGACCATACGGCAGAAGGAATACTGCTATTGTGACAATTGTAACCCCTACAACCCCTCCAATTGGCTCAACCAATCCAGTCAACAATGCGAGACCTGCTGCATATTTTCTCGAATAGCCTTCTCGTACCATTGGAGCTGCTACGGCAAGTCCCTCTGGGATATTTTGCAATCCGATTGCCACTGCAACTGCTATGCCACCACCAATGTCTCCCACGCCAAATGAAACACCAACAGCCAAACCTTCAGGAAAATTGTGAATCGTTATGGCAATGACCAATAGCCAAACCCTTGCCAGACTCGAAGAAGGCCCTTCAGGTCCCTTTTGGAAGTGCTCATGTGGAATGTATTTATCCGCCAGATGGATGAAGACTCCTCCAAGAAGAAAGCCAAGCGACACAACCGTAATTACCTCTGTCCAGTCCGTTACCATATCAAGCGCTGGGACAAGGAGACTAAACGCAGAGGCTGCCAGCATAACGCCTGCTGCAATTCCAAGCATCAGGTCCAATGTCCTTCGGCTGAAGTCATCCTTTACAAGAATGGGAATCGCACCAAGTCCTGTTGCACCGCCTGCCAATAGACTTGCTAGTATTCCTAATGATACCTGATCTGTGAATAGTTGCATCTTGCCTTCTCCCATTTGGTAGCATTCCCATAAGATGCTGCACTATTTGGAGTTTCTTATTACAATATTAGAACACGTGTTCCAAATTCATTCTAATCTCCGGGAGGGATTCGTTTGATTCTATCCCTAACAAGCAAGGCTAATCCAAATGCACATACAAACACTCCCACAACTAATGAAATGTCTGCAGCAAGCCTACCACGATTGTTTAAGATGGTAGAATAGAAAATGACTAGGAGGAAACCCGTGAAAATCATAAAATGGATGCGTTTCTGACGATAATATTCAGCTGTTCCAAACCGGGGCAATATCCATCCTCCAACTGAATAATTGTTTTTCGTGAAGAAGGATAAACTTTCACTAGGCTATTGGCCTGGGTGCCGGTTGGATATGTATATAGGATGGCGTACGAATTAAAACAGACAGCTGGTTCAGGAGAAAATACAAGATGACTGAGAATATTAGTAACCAACTCAGAATAGCATCTGCCTTTGTTTTCATCGGATTCCTGATGACAATTGGGATAGCTGTTGGAACTTTTACTAATCCTACTGGGCAATTCCACGAACCAATGGACCCCCAAATCATCATCAATGAACTTACAACTGCTGAAATTGGCGACCTATACATGGGCCTTGCAGGAATTGTCATTGACACCTTCTTCATAGTGGGATATATTGCGATTTTCTATGGAATATTTTTATTGATCAGAGAGGAGGACCCTTTCTTTCCAAAACTCGGTTTCATACTAGGGCTTACCACAGGAATGTGTGATATGATTGAGAATGCAATCCACGTTGCTTTGTATGCAGGTGTTCCCAATGGTTGGACTCCCGATGGTCTGGTATTCGCCACACTCTGGTCATTCACCTTCATCAAGGACTTGACAAGCTACATGGCGGGGATGATTTTCGTAGTCATGCTATTGATGACACTTGGTGGTCCTTCAAAGGTGAGAATCTACAAAATCGCGCTAGCAGTTCTTATAGGCCTCTATGTTGGATTAGGTTCAATTGCAGTAGTAGAAAACTCACTGCTAATACTTAGGAACCTCAGCTTCATGATCGATATGTTATTTGGAGCAGTGATACTAAACCGATTATCCAAGATGTATGCAGATCAACCTGCACAAATGTGAGAGGGAAAGATAAATCAAAGTCACACAAATGGTATTGGTTGGGAACGTACAGTGAATGGCGAAACTACCAGCTTCTCATGGAAAGGACTTACAGCACTTATAGTCATTCTCATCATTGTGAGTATCATTGCCTTTCTCTTGGCCAGCATAGAGGGCTTTCTTACAGGGGTTGTTGTCATCTTCATTGGATTTCTTCTCAGTTTCTTTCGAGATGATTTGAAACGAGTTCTTCGACTCTCTACGCAACAGAAGCAACCAACTCCAGTTGCTGAGGCTGAAAAAAAGCCTCTTGATCAACTGGACAAGTTGATACACTTGAATTTGGACAAGAAAATTGCAAAAGAAAGGCAAAATATCGCGAAGACAATCGCCAAATATAACGAAAAACCCAAGAAACAGCAAAAGATAGGTTTCGAGATTGTTGAAGAAGCAACTGCACTTCTTGCATTGCTCGATCAGGCAAAATCTCAAGCTATTCAATCTGGCAAACCTGATCTGGTTGCACATTATGAACAAATAGCACTTGAAACAGAAGAAATTCGTGAGCAATACCGTCAATAAGAAGTGGTGGGCCCATGGAGATTTGAACTCCAGACCGCTCCCCTGCTAGATGGAAACCATCAAGCATACAGGTTATGAGCCTGCTGCTCTACCAAGCTGAGCTACGGGCCCTTGTTTTTGTAAGGACAGACGACCTCCTCAGCATTTGGGTTATTAAAGTTGCGTCAATGGGAGTTGACTGTATGCGATTTCTAGCATATTTGCAGAGTTCGTGTTAAACTCTGTAGATAAGCTGCAATTTGACCTGTCTATCGTCACTGTATTTTCTCCGACCTTAAATTACTAGAAACCTACGAGTGAGCACGAACCGGAGACCTCGCTAGATGATTCTCTTCTTTACCTCTGAAAGCTGCACTTGGTGTGAGATAGTAAAGGGTATGCTGAAGGAAGAGCTTCATGACTTTGCAATTTCTTCTCCCATCTACGAAATTGATGTCGAGAAATGTGAGTATATTTCAGAAGCGTATGGAATAATGACGCTGCCAACGCTGATAACTGGCTCTAATATTCTATCTGGTGTTCCAACAGAATCGGATCTTCGTTCATTTATTCTACAGTCATTTCCGGGAGCATGCAGTTCGGGCAATGAACCCAGCAGGTATAGAGTACTTACCGGTATGCAGAAGATTATGCGTGCACAGAGAAAGCAGCATGTTGAAGAACGGCCAACAACGACGCTCAACTAGATGCGTTGGATTTTTGTGCAATCTGCGTAATGTTAATAACTGTTCTATGGCGATTCCCGCGATAAGCCCCAGTAGTGTAGCCCGGCCCAGCATCTAGGGTTTTCGATTCTATGACCCGGGTTCACCTACATTGCTTGCCAATGTAAGGCCTACGAATCCCGGCTGGGGCACCAATTCATTCTCTTCTAGTGTTGTTTCACTTCTGTTATCA
>CAYMLT010000064.1:0-12682 GCA_964391265.1 uncultured archaeon | reverse complement strand
TTAGACAGGTTGTGTGCCACTGGCTCTGTGAACGTACTCTATCATCCTTCGCTCGAGTATGCATCACTTCCAGAGGGAGTACTTGCAGTATTTCCGAATTTGAAAGGTAGATCATTAGAATACCTTAAGTCGTGGTTAATGGGTGCGATGCCGTATTCACATTTCTACTGGGGCATAGAATCTGGATTTGTAGCAATGCTTCGCATTCCGAAAAACATGGTGGGTATTACTATTAGCTTCCTTAGAGAATTCCTTTCTGAAAATGACATAGTCACCGCTGAAGATGAGTACACCATGAGTTCAATTCAGAAAGCAGAAACATATACATTTACATTACCGGGTAGACTATACGATTCAAAAACCAATTCCTGGAAAGATCCATGGCGATATCGCTAGCTAGTCACTTCTTTGACGATACTGTCTGCATCTAAACCAAACAAGTTTGCGACCACATCCGAATTCCTTTGTACAACCATAATAAGTATAGAAATCGCAGGTTACACAGGGCAGATCGACTTGTATATCCTTTCTACCATCTCTGTTATCAGACCCATTGTTCAAGTGTCGTTTGCTCCTTGTTAAAATTCTTCCAGAGATTTACCATCCGCCGACCCTGACGCTCCGCATTTTCGCGGCCCACGACTGGTTCAAGTAATGAAAGGAGATCATGTATGTTTGGAGGGTTTAGTTTGATTTGTATGCCTTTCGGAGAGATGAAATTGGATTCTTCAAACACCTCTCTTGAAAGCAGATATTCCTCAATCTCAGAGGGACTGAATCCTTTTGCCTTCAACACTCTATCAAGGGTGCCGTGCCGCTTCAATAGGACACTACCTTTTCTTGGTCCTATTCCTTTTACTCCTTGTTTATGAAAATCGCACCCACAAAGAATGGCAAGATCTCTAAGGTGGTCCAAATTCAAATCCACAGACTGCTGTATATCATCAAGCTTGCATCGTTCGATTTGATGCTTCCCGAATTGGATAGTTCTCGTGACATGCGGACTACCAAACAACAATGCATCGACATCATTGGAAAGCACAGTACCCACCATTCCTTCTCTGCATAATACAGCCGCAAGCATTTCTGCCTCGCTTGGTGCGGTAAGAGAGGGAACACCAAGAGATGTACACAGGTCCTTCAAATGATTCACTGAAAAATACCAGCGAAGAGCTCTACTGCGGGCAAGCGGCTCACCTATTATGGAATCATCAACATTTTTCGATTTAGAATATTGGGCATATAATTCGGATGCCCTCCGTACTAAATCAGGATTTGCTCCACGTTTGAGTGTTTCCGGAGGGCCGTCAAAAATGAATACTGGAAGGAACCTTTTTGAAAGACACGAACGGATTATCCCCAAAGTCAAAGATAGATGAGAAGTAGGAATTCGGTCCAAACTCAACTTAGAACCGTATTCGAAAGCCTGAAGTCGACGTGTAATGTAATTCGGGGCATCAATAGCAATTACACGATATCTGATGTCATCAAGCGGTACCCATCGCCATGGTGTGAAATCCCAATTCTTTACACCCATAACTCATTCACCTATGTAGACTTCAAGGAACGTATTCCTTTGTGACCTATTCGTACAATCACTCCTCCAGGACTCGGTATGATTGGAGAGCGATCGACATGTATCTTAACCCCCTCATGCACTTCGGGGAGCGATAAAACAGACACAGCACTATCAACGGCATGTTCGATGACGTTGCCCCCAACAGGCCTCGCTTCGCCTGTTTTCCAGTTCTTTGTTGAATGATCTGCTATCATCATGTGAATATTCAGAGAATGCACCATATCTCGAAGTGTTTCTAAAGTCGCAAAGAGCTCCCGTTGGCGCAACTTGCTTCCAGGTGCATGACTCATATTCATAACACCTGTTATACTATCAAGTATCACGACAGAAGGATTCACTGAAGATTTCAATTGACTTGCAAGTTCTCGAAGGTTTCGAAGATTGAGGACACTCGCGACTATTACCCTTTTCAGAATCTCAGTAGTTGCATCTCCACAAACCCTCCTTACCAGATGTGGTTGAAAATTGGACCCTGAATCTAAATATGCTGAAGTTCCTCCAGTCTGAGTGCCTCCAACAGCGATCGCGTGGGCTATTGCAGTCAGGGGAAAACGCTCAGGACCATGAAAGACACTTATTTGACCAGGTAAGATGATTCGCCCGATCACATTGTCAAGAACCCTAGGTTTTACCCGGAACATCTGCGCTCCAATGGATTTGATTTCATCCAGATTTGTTGATTCAATTGGTAATTGTTTCTCCTCCCACACGATTGATTATTGTTGTTAGAGCATAATTATCACGGCCTAGGACAACTCTCTCTGCTAAATCAGGGGTGATATTCAATGTATCAATACCAGGAACACTTTCTCTTCTGGCAACAATTCGAAGACCTTCTGAATTAGGAAAGAGGACCATTCTCTCAGGGCGATGTTTCAGCAAAACTTCCACAGATTTTTCGTTCGAGGCGATTACGTAGTCTGATATTTTGAGACCGTCGTGTTCATCAAGCAATGGCAGTAGAAGCAATGCTTTCTTCAGAAGAGGTGGAACATGAAGCACATCTAAAATTCCGGCATCTGCTAAAACGCGTTTTACTTGTCGCACCCACTTGATTTCATTTGAGGTCTTAATCAGCAAGAAATCAGATTTCTCAAAATGGAGTAATGCCACAGGAAGCATGGGGCGGTCTCTAAGGATTGTGACCGCATTCTCAAATGACCCTCTAGGAATTTGAAGGACCTCCATTTGCTGTCGTCGAATAAACGACCACATCATCACATCACGATCCGTACCAGATTTGAAACCACTTCCTCGCAATGACTCTGCCACATCTGCAGCCAGTATCAATCGTTCCTTAAGCTCTGATGGATCCCTGATTATCATACACCCAAGCAAAGATAATCCAGCTCCAACTATTGATGTAAGAAGACCGTAGGGCAGGAGACCTATAAGAGCAACAAAAAAAAGGTAGACAACAGCCGCCCATGATATTACGTCAAGCAAAGTACTGACAATTCTGTTTTCAGATTTGATTGAAATAGGAAGGCGCTGCATTATTGCAGTAACTAGAACAATCGATATGAACGGAATGTAATTTCCTAATCGAAGGCTCATAACAACCCAACTGACTGAGCCGAGTATTTGGGTCGCAATGACAAGAGCGACACCGGCGATGATGCCCCAAGTCACGACTTTAAGCAAAGATCCCTTTATCATCCCATGACCTCCGGACCTCTATCAATAGATTTCATCGTAACTTCTCCATTCTCTTGCAAATGCATTGTAGCGACTAGTTCACCAGGAATCCCTTCAGGAGTACTGCAATAGACTCTGGAGAATCGCTTGCTAAAGCTGCGGTCTAGGATTAAGTCAATTGATACCCAAGAGTGAATCTTCTTATGATAGACTGCTTTGGAAACCGAATCGATCTCACGGACCTCACTAGTCAGAAGGATGCAGATATCTCGATTTTCGGCAATTCCAGCAAGTGTAGGCAGCGCTTCTTCAAATAGCTCCCGTCCCCAGAGAGTATTATCATGTCGCGACATATCTAGAACACGCGTTATCGGATCAACAACAAGCAGGCGAGTATTGTGTTTCAGCCAATTTGCAGTATCCATTATTGCAGTCTTCGCATCGGCTGTAGTCGATATCCTCGTTAAAGTCAGATTGGATTCCAATCCTCCGTAGTACAACAGATTTCTCTTTAGATAGCCAATGAATCCTGGTTTTCCATCAAACGCCAACCAATCCACATGATGAGACCGAGTCACCTTTGCAGCAATTGCGGCCGCAAGCAATGTTTTTCCAGATCCAGCAGAGCCTGATAGATGAATTATTCCTCTCATATTAGCTAGACTGTCGAGAAATCTTCTACTCAGTTGCTTCATCTCCGTCAGGATGTTCAAAGGATTCGTCTGGAGAGATAGATACACCGGTCTTGGTAGAACGCGCATTAATTACATCAGATGCGGTGGCTTCCATTTCAAATTTGGAGCTACTTGCACGAATCTCTTCAGCCAGTTCATCAATCTGGTGCGCAATGGTCTTGCTCTCTTTCACATCATATTCAACCGCTTCTTCAGGAAAAGTAACTGCTTCTATCACGGGTATTTCATCTCTTTCCGGAGATAATTTTCCATTGACCAATTCCTCAAAGACCCAGTCTCCTTCAGGGGGCTCAGTCGAATATTTATCTACAATAACGGAATCAAGGAATCTCAGATTCTCCTTCATAGCTCGAGAATTCATCAGATCATCAATACGGCTCTTCACAGACGGTTTCAATATCCCCGAATGATAGAGTGCATTTGCCAATGCGGTCGAATGGGCTATTATTTCATCTTCTGTGAGGGATGAGGATATGTGATTACTCAAGGCGACATAAGAAAGGGACAATTCAGCTTCGTCCACCTCAACTTCAAGATTATTAAACAGACCAATGAATTTTGAAAGACCCTCATCACCCATGGATTCCGAGTCAGTCTGAGAATAGCGAACGCATTCATCTAATACCAAGCATGAAGATGTAACTGCGCCTTCATAATCACCAATCCCAATCGAACCTGCTACAGCAGCCATCAAGGGTGATACGATAAAACCGAGGTCTCGTTGAAGCTGTAACTTGCTTGCATTCAAAGAAATGCTCTGATCCAATCTATGTCCATCTCCAACCTTGTTTGTCTTGGCACGCTCTAATTCGAGCATTTCGTAGAAACCAGACATATTCATCCTTGATTTTCTCATCAACCATGAACCAGCCAAAGCTCCTACAGATAGCGCAACAAGAGGAATTGCCTGAGATGTTGAATTTAGGAGAGCGGCTCCAATTAGTGATACAAGTCCAATTATCGAGAATGATAATGCAAGCAAGCCAAACCAGCCCTCTTTCATGCTCTCATTGAACTTGTCCCACTTTTCCAACAAAACGCGTGTTTGCATTTCAGAGAGGAACGACCTCATGTCGCTCCTTCTAGCAAGCAAGAAATCTTCTGCATTCAATATTCGGCTGGGTTCTGTTAGCCAAGTAAGGTCAATACTGGGTCGAACTTCGTTCACTATCACGTATACGGTCTTGGTGACGTGAATTAGGGAGCCAGCATGATTTGGATTCGCTCGGAGCATCTTGAATTCAACGCGGCCGCGGGTTGTAAGCTTGGAAACCTCGATCAGATGCTCATCAAGGTCGACATCCCTCAAGACACTTTCAATATCGCGATTCAGAGTTTCAAGAAGCGCTGATTGCATCGCTATCGTAGTTTTTCCGAATAAGGCACGTCTCATATCCACAACATAGGCCAAACCCAGATGAACACCCCGCCTACCAGGAATTCCCGAAGTATGTACTCCGAGTACCAATCCATTTTCATATACTGCGGTCTTGTGTTTTATGGAATGGAACACCTTTACAATGTCATATTCATCTGATTTTGGAGGCTCAACCGAAACTGAAGATTCATCGACTGAATCATCGCTTTCCTTTTCCTCCAGAGTAGAAGTTCCGTCAGTTACTACCATCATTATCACCTTCAAACCGTGAATCAAGTTCCTCCCACATTGACTGAGCCAAACCAGCAACGTGGGAAAGATTTCCTTCTCTCGCGATCATTGCAATCGCATACAGAAGCCAGCGTGAGCGTTCCAACAGGGATAACAAATCACCTACTGGAATTCCAAGTTGCTCTGCCATTTCGTCATGATGGATGCGAGTCGATGCCGCCATGGCAACGAGAAAATCGAATTTCTCGTCAAGTGTTTGATTGCCTTCTATGGAAACTAAGTGGCGCAACATGGAAATCAGACCTGAACTGTCTTCAATAAACGGAAGCATCGCGAGAAGCTCCCTAGCGGTCTTGATTCGTAAATAGAGTCTGTTTACCAGACGACCAAGTTTCGTTAGTTTCACACGTCCGTCTTCGCTTCCTTCTATAAACCGTAATCGTGTTAAAACACCAGAAGGACTAGATTCACCCAAAGATAGTGGAATCACAAAGTCGGAATACACCTTCTGCTCTTGTGAAGCGACCATCCCTAGCGATACCAAGTGAGGGCATAAAATACCCCGTGTATCCATTGGTCTACCACACGAACACATCGGTCCCTCGACTATCCCACTACGAAGACTTCTCGATGAAAAACGGCAGGTCGCGTTGTCGCCACTTCGATGAGAAACCAACCCACCAATCACAGAATCGTTCACTTCTCTTAGCTGGGCAGTCCCCAAAACGCCCCCTCGTGCTGCACGTATTGTATCGGATAGTGAATGTCTTTCCAACGCAGACTGGGCATCAATTTCACCAAGATGTATTACACGCATTGGAGAACCTGAATCGCGGACTGCTTGATGCAAGAGAAAGGATTCACCAAAGTATCCATTCTCAACATCCTCTAGTCGAACTTGGTCAAACATGTCAATGGCCACCAAGAGTTGCTCCTGCAACGATTCTGCTTCCGCTATTTTGCTGGAGAGACGCTCATATTTGGGCTCTAAGGTTTCCCTTTCAGTGGCTTCATCCTTTTGAATGTAAAAGCATCTGTTCTTTATCGCATCCGCTTGTCCTCTGCTATCAGCAATAATGATCCCGAACCCCTTTGTATCAAGTCCAGGACGTCCAGCTCTGCCTAGCATCTGGTGAATCTGATTCGCCGGTAGAATGCTGCTATAATCCACGGCAGACCGAGGGTTAGCAATAATAACAGTTCTTGCGGGCAAATCCATTCCAGACGCGAGTGTTGTCGTGGCACATATTGCTCGAATCCGACCCTGCTTGAAAAAGTCCTCTACCAGACGTCTCGCAGGCAATCCCATTCCCGCATGATGATAGGCGATTCCATCATGAAGAAGAACTCTCAAATCCTTCGGGAGATTGGCATCCCAGTGTGCAACTGATTCCAGTTCAGATTGCATCTGACTTCTCTCTTCAGAGGTCATTTGCTTTCCTACAAATGAGGAAAGCTTCTTTGCTTCGGCCTCTGCCTCACGCCTGGTTCTCTGAAAGACAATAACCTGGCCATTGCGTTGCACAGTCGTCATAGCATATTGTTTCACAGCTTCGTTTCTATTCGGTCTGGATACAACTGAACAGAGTAATGGAACTGGGCGCTCTAGGGACTCCACTAATTTACATCCGAGCCAATCAGCAAGCTGATCAGGCATCCCGATTGTTGCCGAGAGGCCTACAATCTGAAGGGTGTCAACAAGTCGTCTTAATCGAATCAGAACCGATTCAAGCCGTGGACCTCTATTGGAGTCAGATATTGATTGAATCTCATCTACTACTACGGTTCCAAGTTCATTCATCCATGGTGATTTATGTCGCAGGAGAGAGTCAGCTCTTTCATAGGTTGAAACCAAGATATCAAATTCATCGAGCTTGGAATCATCGGATTCATAATCGCCCGTGCTTAACCCAATTGTGATGTTCTTTGATTCGTACCTAGATTTCAATATATCATATACTTGAGTCGCTAAGGCTCTCAGTGGAACAATGTATAGACCACGGTCGCCGGATGCGATCGCGCGAAGCAGCGCCATTTCGCCAATCAGCGTTTTTCCGGATCCTGTGGGGCTACAAACTAGTATGCTATTTCCTTCAAGCAAACCACCTTCGATAGCCTCTCGTTGGATTCCTCTGGGTTCCATTCCTATATGTTCTATAAGCTTGTGAACCATTTCGGAGATTTCCAGAGATGTGCTCATGCTTCTGCAGTCACCTCTCTATTTGTTTGTCGCAGTGCGAGTGTGCCCTTCATCGTTAGGCGATAGTTCTTGTATGAAACTCCAGAGTGGGCCTCGTGCCCTTCAAGTATCAGACTCGCTTCCTTCAGGCGTATCAGAACACCCTCTACATCTCCATCAGAACCGGATCCCTGAATGAATCTCCGCATAGCTTCCTCTGTGAGAGGCTCATATCTTTCGAGGAGTCGCAATACCCTCAACTCTAGACTGTCACCGGTTTCGGAAA
This sequence comes from uncultured archaeon, assembly GCA_964391265.1. GTDB lineage: Archaea > Asgardarchaeota > Thorarchaeia > Thorarchaeales > Thorarchaeaceae > MP5-2226. Next base: position 4,696 of record CAYMLT010000064.1, on the reverse strand, counting down.
CAGGTCGCAAAATTGGAGAAACCGTGTCGCCAGTGAGGGGGCTTTTGCCAATAGAAATCCCAGAGGTTCGTGAATTCAATTCCTCTAGGGAGAGGGAGGATAATTCGGGATATTTATCAAGTTTAACAGGCTGCGCTGTTTCTACCTCATTGTGAACAAGCAATGCAATCCCATCTTTCATAGTGCGTAGAAAAGATGACTCTCTTGCTGACCAGCGTGCCTTGCTGTGAAGGCCAGTACCTATTACACTGAGTGCCAAACGAGAAGAAACTGCAGCTATGTCCTGCTCATCTCGCAATCTGAACGATATGCAGGAACTCAGTGAGTTCTTCACGCCAGTAGAGAGCATATGAGGTTGATCAATACTTACTGCAACTGAGGCAACTTTCGAGAGGCTTCTAATCATAGAAGCGGTCCACATCTCTCGTTTCGAGTGTTGCTTATTGGAAGTTCGTAGATTATCAGAATCATCGATGATTATTACTAAGTCTTTATCAGCTTTGAGCCCAGCTAGTTTCATCATCATTATGTCGAAAGCAAATATTTCCAAAGGTGATGAGCCTAAAGTGATACTCACAATACTCAAGGGGAGTTTCGCAATTTCCTCAACAGTAGCAGTTTGCGTCCCGTAAAATGCTCGTGCTCCAGACCCTTGATGTAATCGCTTAATAGCTTCCAAACCCAGCCGCGATGCTTTCCCAGCTTGTTCAAGTGACTGGGGGGCTTCCTCACTCATTAGTTGCGGGTCAGGGTCAATCCGGACATCAGCAACAGTTTGGTTTTTCAGGGCGACAGCCCGTCCCAATGCAATCTCCAAATCGGCAGCACTTGTCAATGAAGTATCGGCCAGAGATTCCAATGCTCTCAGGAGTTGGGGAACATACTCTGTTCTTGGAATGGATTCAGCATCAACAGGATTCAAGATCAAGTCTTTGCCCAATTGCAAACCTACTCCAGATTCATGCAGACTCACTAGATCGAGAGCATCTCCATGATTGCTCAGAATCATAACGTGTTTGTCCACATCCAATAGACGTTTCACAATAAGCGAAATCAAGCCTTTGCGGTTGGCCCAGTCCCCACCACATAGAAGTAGACCATTAGAAATATCATCGTGTGAGAGACCGGTTATCGGGCCCTTCTGAAGAGTATCCGGATTGATTACTGTACCCAATGGAAGATCGGCATCTCGTTTTCTTATATCCACGACAAATTGACCAGGAACATTAGTCCCCACTTCTGAAGCCAGCTCAGATCGCAATTGAACTAGCCAATTTGATAATTCTTCACCTACAGCGTAATAGGACGGGATTCCTCGACCTCCATGAAGATAATTGATCTTTTTCAATAGCGATGAAGGATTGGTCCGTTTCCAGCCCTTGGAAGGAATTGCACCTTTTATCGTCGCTTCATGAAAACGCAAATCTTCCTGATCCTTTACTAGATTAATGAAGGAAACCCTGGCACACCATAATCCTGAGCGATAATCCATGTATGTTTTAAGTTCATCACTCGACCTAGTTCGAAAATAGGTTCCCATAGTTGGCGTGACATATTCACCTTGTAGAACCAATTTGGGATCAGCAGTTTCCATTGATACAGTCAGGAGAAATCCATCAGCAGAGGGCAAAGCTCGAACAAGTGAAGACAGATTGCCATGAAGGCGCGGAGACGCAGTTTTGAGGTCGAGATAGGATATGGAGTACCGAGTACCCTCTATGCTTCTTAGACTCTTCTCGTCTTCTACAAGAGAAATATTCGGATCTGGCCTGATGACCCATGAACTCTGATTGGAGACCTGATCCCTCGTACTTAGGTACATTGGCATTGCAAAATAAACCAGAATGAATGCAACTGTAAGGAGAATAATTAATTGAGGAAACAGTAGAACAGCTGCAAATGACATCAGGACAAGAACCACTGATACAGTCCACGATTCCTTCTTGCCGCGGTCATCCCATCGAATTTCAGTATTACTGGTCACTGTGAAAGAAGAATCCTGAAGCTCTTCAAACGGATCTTTAGCTGGTTGGGATCCCATGACATGACCGTGACCTTTTGCCATATTTGTCAGACCTCCACCATACTATTTCTTTGGGCAAGAGCTTGAAGCATGCGATGAAAACGCATGGTATACTCTTCACCACCATCTATCAAAATCATCTTGCCAATAATCAGGATTTCAGGAAGATTCCCAGGAGGAGGGTTTCCATGAACCCATAGTTTTGGAGATGTAACAAGTTTCGTCCATCGGTATCCATGACCAACTCCTAGATTTTCAAGGAGTTCATCAATGAGAATATCTTCTGGGATAGGGATCATTGTTGTACCACTAAGCTTTTGCAAGTAGTTCAACACCTCCTCTTCGAATGATTTCTATCTCCTCAACTTCAGCAGAATCAATGGGGGTATGTGGATACGCCGCACGCATAGCAGCCTCAAGTACAAATGCATCCTCTAGCAGCTTCTCGGAGAGAATTTCAAGTCTGTTTAGGCCATTAGGCAGTCGAATACCTTTCCTAGAAACTATGAAGCCAATCTTTGTGCCAGAATTTCCTAGCGGTCGGTGTACCACGAACTCGAGAAAACCGCCAGGTTCATCCTGATAGCGAATGGACATCGCGGATAAGACCTTGTTTGCCGAATGGCTAAGGTCGATTCCCAATGGCACACTGCGAATTAGACGCAGCGCACTTGCTTCAACGCTCCATTTTCGAATTACACCAAGAATTCCACGGTCGGCTTGCCATAGAACCTTGGGAATTTCAGCAGAATTTTTGTATACAGCTAGAAATAGAAGAGTAGTCGCCATTCCAACTATAGACAGAACAAGTTGTTCCATAGATTTTTGAGTCGAGAAGCTAAGGCCCCATGCAGCAGATAGTGCGGCTACCAGGAACCATTGCAAATTTGACGACTCATACCAGCTCATACAAAATCCACCTCAGGTAGAACCAAGGCATTATCGAATTCCTCAGTTCGAGAGCAGCCTATTGCCTGCCTTACCCCGACACCCAGCCAGAGCCATGCACCCACTCCAACTGCAGGACCTACTCCGAAGAGGAGAACCAATGCAAGAATCATTGCAAGTGCTAATGACACGGTTAGTATTCTAATTTTCAAGTCTATTATCCACACTCCTTAATTCAAGAAAAGCAGAGATTGCATTCTTCATCTCCTCAATTCCCTGATAGGGCCAAAGGTCAGAAAAAATGTCATCTCCAAATAATGAGATTTGACGTTCGAATCTCTGGTCGAGAAGGACCACCACACCCCAATCTTCAGGTGATCTTCGTAAACGACCAACAAGTTGAATGACCTTCCTAATCGAAGGTATAACAGCTGAGTAGTAGTAACCAGCCCCTTCCCCGAAGCGACGTTCATACCAACTCTGTAATGCGTCCTGATAACTCGTAGGAGGACTAAATGGTATCCCAACTCCGATTATTATGTCTATCAAAGAACGACTATTTGAAACAAGGTCAACACCCTCACTGAATTTCCCGCCATAAACCAAGAACACAGCTTTTGGACCAGTATGCACTCCTTCCTGGAGGTCTTCTATTCTAGCATCTCTACTTTCAACAATCCGTTCCCTGAAACCACAATCGACATTGTAACTCAACACCTGTTCCATGATAGCATAGCTTGGGAAAGCAATCAGAGCAGTTTTTTCAGCGGGCATCGCAACCAATGCCGCTTCAATTCGACTAGCGATGGTACGCCAGAGTTCAGGACCTCGCTCTGTGTATTTTGTTGAGATATCTCGATCAAGAAGGACTAATCTTGATGCTTTAGGATAAGGACTACCCAGGTCTTCTGTAATAGCGCCCTTGATTCCCATCAGACTTGCATATAGATTTGTAGGCCTGAAAGTCCCGGACATCATTACTGCCGCCCGAGCATTCCGCAGAACGGGAGCAATCAATCCTGCAGCGTTCAGAGGGCGAATCTTTAGCTCCCCATTCGATATCGAAATCTCCTGATTCCAGATTGATGATACAGATGCCGTAACGTGCCAATCATCACTTTCTGAAGCCCGTATCCCAGCATAGAGGAATTCAACCAACCTATCCATGGGAGTTTCAGTGGGGATTGATTCATCTGCATCAAGTAGTTTGGTCCTATCCAAGAGAATCTGTACAAGGTCAGAATCCACAAAGCGTGGTAGTACCTGCCATTTATCAATCGGAATCTCATTCTTTTTCCTAGATAGTCCGTCAAGAGAAACCATGAGGGTCTCCCAAAGAAAATCTACGACCTCACTTATCCAGCTGACACCAGTTTCTTTCTGAACATTCTTCTTATTATCTCGAAGCCACTGCAAATCACTCCCCGAAAGAGTGGCAGCCTCAGAGGATAATACGTGTTCAGGAAGATTGTGCGCTTCGTCGATAAGAAGATCTGCCTCAGAAAGATGAATTCCAACACTAGATAGCAAAGCGTTTCGTACGCGGTCCTTGAACAAATATGCATATGGACCAATGATGACCCGGCTCTGCCGTGCACACCATCTCAAGACTTCATAGGGACACACTCCTGAGTCCTCCGCAAAAGTCTCCGCGGTTTCTCGAGTAACGACTCCTGAGGATAGCAATTCGTCAACAAGCTCTCTGGCATGTTCTCGAATCAAAGGGGTTCCATCATCTCCCTTTTTCTTGTAGAAATTCCAGTAATGGGAGCAATTTCCAGATTT
>CAYMLT010000063.1:0-12751 GCA_964391265.1 uncultured archaeon | reverse complement strand
AGATTAAATACTAGGGATACAGACATAGAAGTATGAACGAGAAGAAGTGGCGTTACATAGGCGGCCACCTCTACCGGCTGGCAGAGGTCTTTGACAGCGGCCATAATGCAGTCCTTCTTGCTCGAACTCTAAAACATGATCGTTGTGTTGTGATATCAAAGACGGACAGTGGACACTGGGCCGTCTACTGGAGAGCGAGGGTTGAAATCCCTGCCAAACAAGAGATACCATATACTACCACATAAGCCTCCCGCATCCCTACACCTGCCAATCCCTCCCTCGCTCTCCTGGAAAGGATTTTTGAGTGACTCTGTTCTCTCTGAAGGTATCACCTAGAGAGGGATATCTGTCATGTCTAATGCAAAACTGAATGCTGCAAAGAGTGTAATACCATTAATACCAAAAAAGGGAGCTATAGGTATCGGGAGTGGGTCCACTGTGGCCATATTTGCAAAGGAGCTGGGCAGACAAATCGCTGCAGGCGAGGCGGATGTGAGAGTGGTACCAAGCTCGTATCAGGCATATCAGCTGGCAGTAGAGTATAAGATTCCCCTTACAAACTTGGACATTGATTCAGAATTGCTATTGACTGTGGATGGCGCGGATGAGGTGGATAAGGACCTGAACCTGACCAAGGGTGGAGGTGGAGCTCTCTTTCAGGAGAAGGTTGTCGCATCTGCATCTGAGAGGTTGATAATCATTGTCGACGAGTCAAAGATTGTTGACCATCTTGCAACAAAGTTCGAAATTCCAATTGAGGTGCTACCTTTCTCACTTGGCGTAGTGAAACGAAAGGTAACCGCCATGGGCATAACACCAACGATACGGGACGCTCAGAGAAAGATGGGCCCAGTTGTGACAGATAACGGGAACTTCATTCTAGATCTCAAGTTTCCAGAACCCATAAGAGATCCTGCAAAAGTCGCAGTTGACCTGAAGATGCTACCCGGAGTTATGGAAACCGGGTTGTTCGTTGGGATGACTGATGAGGTTCACATTGGTCTAGAAGATGGAAGCAGAGTTCTCAAAAGATGATATAACACCCCTGCAGAAAGCGATAACTCCTTTTGCTGCCAAATCCTATCCGAAAGTGGGATGCACTATGGACAATCAGGTATTCATCAAGAGAGTCTGGATGCCTGACGGTAGTATTGTGAGCGCTAATCTTGTCTATCGTGATAGACCAACTCTGATTCTTGAATCGGGTGAAGAAGTTGTAGATAACAAGTCAGAGATAACATATGAGATGACTCATGAGTTGATTGTAGACAAACATACTCAGCCAGTATTATCACCCATTAAAAAGCAAAAACAAGTATACCTAACTCCACAATTGATAATTGAACGTCAATATTCAATTGATGAAAAAGAAGATTCCCAAGATATCTATCCTCCATCAAGTAATGGGTGGCTTGGAAGATTTCTTAGAGGGAAGGATAATGCCACATTTATCATTCAGAAAATTGTCGATTCCGATCAGCTGTGGCTTACAATTGCTAATAACGCTTTGAATTCAATCTATGAGTTTCATACAATCAACAAATACGAATTTGATATGCTTAGGATGAAGACTAGCTACGACTACTTTTTCGAGGCAGCAGCAGCACAAATGATTTCAAATCCCGGTAAGGTCAAAGAAGAAATTCTAGCAATATTAGATGAACCAGAGCTTACATGGTCAGAGATTCATCAACTTACAGGTGGTTTAGTTTCTCCGACAATACAAAGGGGGAATACAATTAGAGAAACATTACATCAACTAGTATCTATTAGCAAGTACCCAGTTGAGAAACAAGAAGAAATACTTGCTTTTCTTGCTTGGGTTGGGAAAGGAAAGATGCCTAAAGGTGATATTTCACGTTTCGTGAGTAGTCTGCGTATTGTTCCCACTTTTAGAGACCTGATGGCGGAACATCTTAAATTCAGACTTGACAACTTGGACCCTCCAGCCTATGCCAAAATAGTAAATGAAATAGTAGACGAACCTAAGAATACAGGCAATGAGTTTCTTGAGGAACGAATTCGAAAGAATCCTGATGCCCTTCTCTCATACAAGCTATCATCATTGGCTCCAGATTGGCAAGGCGAAATCGTGAATCTGGCAAAATCACTAAATGAAGCAGGAGAAATTATTACCTCCCTTCCGCCATCAAAGATAGCTACCGGTGAATCACATTCATCTCAACGTAAGCGATTTCTAATTTCGGAATGGGGCCTAAGACTAAGAGGTCATCCGAAACCTCGTTCTTTGGGTTTAAGAGAATTGGTATATATTGGTGCTGCACATCGCTGGCCCCATCTACATCTTGCCTCTTCCCTCAGACTTGGTCCAATAAATACATCGGCTCCTTATCTCCAAACCATGATAATGCCATCTTCTGCTACAGAGCAAGTGAAACGATTTCTTGAAAGCGTAATTGATATTCAATTGGACATCCAGATGTTAAATTATACTCTCTATAATCAAAAGAAACGAATATGGATAACACGCACAAAAAACATCATCGAATCTCTAAGTAAGTCGATAAAATTGAAAAAGTTTGAGCAAGAGTTTGGAAACTGGAAGGGACATCAACCATATCAACTGACAATGGAAGAAGCCCGAATAATCGACATGACAAGCCTCCGTTTTTACCTAACCGATTTAGAATCTGAGGCAGGACAACAGTATTGGAAAACAAATCCAAAAGATGCAAAATCCATCTTACTCAGGTTAAGAAAACAGGGAGTTCTTGATATATCATATTGGTTCCAATTTTTACAAGTTCTACCTCCTATCACGATAATCATTCATGGGAAGCAGTCACAAGTTTGCTCACTTACTTCCGCACTGGTCAAACAGTGTCCAACCGCTCGAGCAATGATTGCAGAGGGAGGTCAATCTAGCGTAATAACATGTAGAGTACCAGAAGATTCACTAAACTTCTTCATTGACACCCTCCCTCAGATTGCATATGATAATGGGATAAGTGTACGATGTATCAAGCCTACTGCCTTTAGAAACTACACAACCGATTTATATCAAAGACTTCTAGAGAGAGATGGAAAATGGAACAACGACATCTCCGGATTTCTATCGCAGATTAGATCAATACCAAAATCAAGCATAGAATCAATAGAAGATAGCCAATAGAAACTGGTTACTAGTACTATTAGTCCAATTTTGTCAAAAAAGAATAGACGCCGAGATTTTCTCTCGGCAGAAAAATCAGAAGGGAGCGTCGTCAGGTTTGCTTGGGTCTGAAAACCTGAACGGAGCGTCGTCAGGTTTGCTTGGGTCTGAAAACCTGAACGGAGCATCGTCAGGTTTGCTTGGGTCAGTCAATCTTAAACTATACGGGGCATCATCAGGATAACGAGGTTCGAAGGATAGTCGTTGGTTCATTTCATTCACCTTTTCAAATCGCAGCCGAGAATATTAGAATCGGCCTTACACTAGACTATCCCGTACCAGAAATCGCGTTTTTCTCATGAAAACAAAATACGACTTTTGCCCCAAATAGTGAAAATGAGCTGCAACCACACCTCGGAAATTCTGGGCACTTTATATTGCGAATTTCATGGTTTCTCTGTAGGGGCGACTCTACGTTGGCTGATTTTCTGGACGTTACCAATAAGGTCTAAAACGAGCATGGTATTGCTAATGGAACCAGAATGCCTGAGATTTATCGAAAACATGCCATTTCGCTATTGTATACGAATTTTCCCATTTATCCTCATCAGAACTAACAAGCTTTACACACTTTCTCCATTTTTTATTGGCCTTTTTATTATACAATCCAGATAGTCTACTGATTAGACTCTATACCAATGAGGTGTATTACTACTTGACGACTACTGAGATGCAATCACCATCAATTGTAGGTGAAGAACCAGACCAATTCAAACACCGTCTGGGATTGATTCCACTCTCTATAATCATGCTTGCTATTGGAATTGCATGGCGAGTTGTGGATGTCATGGTACTTGATCTTGGAAGTACATGGCTTAACATATTACCATCCAAACTTTTTCCTTTGATTATCCTTCTTTTTACTCTATGGAGATACTATGAGGATGGACTAGGCTCAACACTTGGTCTTACAAGAGATAACATAAAGGCCCACATTGTTTTAGGCATAGGAATTGGTTTTTCCTTCTTTTTAGTTGTTGACCTTGGAGGTGCAGTTCTCTACAGCATCTTTGTAGATCCCACTTACTCAACCAACATATTTGCAACTGATGTGGGTTTACTTGCTTACTCCTTTGTATTCTTCTTCATCAATGCTGTCTATGAGGAAACGCTATTCCGAGGACTGCTTCAGAATGGTCTTCGCGAAAAGATCACAATCTATCCTGCAATATTGACATCTTCGGTTATCTTTGGAGTATGGCACGCGGTATGGCCAATCGCTAATGGTTCGCCTATTGGTGAAGGGTTATCGTTGATAATCTTCTCAGGCATAATTGGTGGTTTCTTTGGTATCTACTATGAGAAATTTGCTTCGAGAAAATCGCTGATTGGACCAATCGCTGCTCATACTTTGTTTAATTTTATGAGAGAATGTTTCAAAGTGGGCACAGCTGGTCAAATCGAAGGTCCAGATGTATCATTTTCCAATCCAATAATTATGGCCTTCATGATGGTTCTATTTCTAGGCTTGTTTGGCAGCTACTTTGTATTAGCTTATAGATACAGAGTAGAATCCGTTGAGATGCTGGGTACACGTTTCAGAGAAAAAATGGCCAACTTTGGCAATAATGAGTCAACTAATACTACAAATAATACATGAGGTGCTATACAATGCAAAACCTTGTAGACATATCTTTCCAGCTCAGCATCATAGGCGGGCTAATCTCTGTGTTATGCGGAGCTTATCTCGTCAATTTATGGCGCAAGCAGGAAACACGAATTATAACCGACATCCCGTTGATGTTCGGCGGAACTTTCATGGCAATAGGACTGAATTTCATAGTCATGGGAGCAATGAATATTGGATTAATCCCAGATACAATGGAGTTCTTTCGTCTTCGAACACTCTTCTTGATATCCGGTAGTGTAATCCCATTGTTTGTTGCTATACTACACATATGGTTTGCTAGATTCCGAAAGTACTTTCCGCATGCAGTCGTGACCCTATCAGGATATTGGACCATTGCTTCACTATTTGGTCCAACAGAGCAGGTCATCATGCTATTGTTGATTCCTCCAATGATATGCACTATCATAGCTGTGACTATCACATTCGGAATAACTTGGAAAACAGGACGGCTAAAAGAAGTAAGAAGTGACTTGCTAGTTGTTGCAGCAATTCTCCTGATGATTAGCCAAATTGGCAAACTCTTCCTTGGCACAATGGGCTTAGAGTATGTAGCAGATTTAATATCTGCAGTTGGTATCATCATTGGATCGTTGGGCCTCTCTAACCCCTGGTATCGGAGGAGAACTAAGACTAAGGTAGCAGAAGCTCACACTCCGACCCAGCTAGCATAACGTATCCTTGACGGATTAAGCACAAAAGGATGTCTTGGCTCTCGAGGCTTTCAATAAGCCTCGCACAGAGCTAGGACTTCCGTATCTGTTGTTAAGGGAACAGGTTTTCTCTGAATGTGGGACTCACTGACAAGACCTTCATAGTGTGAAGACTTCATCTTCATAAGGAGGGTCGATCCTAAAGCTTCCATGTCCCTCACAATTCTGAACTCCTCATTGTGTGAACGAATATCATCCTCGAACGCACCCACGAAATCAACAGCATCGACATTGCCATTTCTGAACATGGCTGCAATGATATAGTGAGGAAGTCCACCAGTTACTTGTCCGACAACAGTATAATCAAGTACCTCTGCACCTGTTTTTACACTGGCATATGCTATTGCTCGTGACACATGAGCATCACTTAGTTTTTCTCCTGATAGATTAACCACTCGTCCTTTTCTGCCAATTGATGCGATAGTGTATGGGTCTGTACCAGTTATGGTCAACATGTCACCAACGCGGTACCGATACCAACCATTCAAGTTGGTCAGTACAATTTCGTATCTGCCACCTTTCTTGAGGTCCGCAAGATGTACCGTCTGAGGGTCTTCCTTTTCAGTTTCACTTTCTGGAATGAATTCCAGATAATTCAGTTGTGGTAAAATGTGCAGACCAGCATCTGGATAAAGATTACATGCATACCAAGCTTCGGAACCTGCATACGCTTCCCAAAGGGTGGTGTTTGGTAAGATAGATTTAATCCACTCTCTATAGGGATCAGTATCAATACCTGTAATTATCATCTGTCTGAGGTCTGGCCATAACGTTTCAAGATTCACAGTACCGTCATCGTTCATAGATTCTCTGATTTTGGTCTCGTGCTTTGTACCCTTTAGGCGTTCCAACAACCACGGCCCATACTCATTCTGCATTCTTCTATAGAATGCAAGGACAAGAGTTGTAATCCCTGCAAAGGTGGTTACGTTATTTTGGACGGTCAGCTCTGCATACGCTCTCATTTTCTCATCCATATCTGTCAGATTGTAGATATCATTCCCTGGGATTATAATCTTCTTTAGTATGGGGCTAGTCCCCAGAGAAGATACAATACCTGTCATATATCCTACAGGAATTCCTGCAATCTCATCCATCTTAGCAGGAGCACCAAACATGACAATCCTTCCATCGAAGATTTTTCCGTTGCCCTTTGCAGCCTTAATGAAGGCCATCTGTGAAAGAGTCGAGCCCGCGGAATAATCGGCCATACCAAGACCAGTAACAGGTAGGTTTTTCGGATGCCCAGTTGTTCCTGAGGTCTGGCAGTACCAAATCACTGGATCAGATGTCAAGACACCTCCGGCTGGATTCTGATACACTTTCTCCAGATATGGCACCATTGCTTTGTAATCCATCAATGGAACCCTCTCGGCGTACTCTTCAGGAGACGATATCGAACCAAAATCATATTGCCGGCCAATTGCCGTATTTTGCTGAATTTTCAACATAGACATCAGCTTTTCATTAATGGTTTCAACTGGGTTGTTGACCCAGTAACCAGCTTGTTTCATTTTCTTACTTGCTAGCATTGGAATAAACTTGCTGAGAATTCCCATCTCAGACCACCTCCGTGGTAAAAGCAGTATCAATAAAATCCACACCTTCACCCTCCCCACAATCAGGGAGGTTTCGAACCGTGTTTTCTAGTTCGATTGAGATTCCATGCTTCATTTTCGACATCTGCTGCACCCCATTCAATCTTGGAATCCTCTCATTCCAAGACCAATCAGTTATGATGTGTGACGTCCTAACCTAACCATAAGTTACTCCTAGGACTCCTTCTATGACTGTTATATGCTATATTTGAAATATCTACAATAAAAATGCTTCATTACTAAAATTAAGCGCCCATATTATCTATTATACTTAATTGAGTAATATAATAGACCAAAGATGAAAAAATGTCGAAAATTGGTGCAATGGGTTGAATGAATATCACAGAATGCTAATACGTCTTCTTTCCAATCAACACCCAGTTCACTACAATCTTTGAACCGTTAGGATTAGGCTTTTGCAAAGAAGGGAAACGGAAGGGATTAGGGTTCACAATACACTGATTACAAACCAAGAAGACTCTCAGTCATAGAATACTTCTCGAAAAACGAATTCACTTACTTCGGAAATAGGTTATAGGCTTTTAAAGAGATTATCTTATTCGCGTATCTTTAGGAGTCAACCACTACGAAAACTCTATAATAGATTTTGAATCAAGTGCCGGCAGGCCTCGGTAGCTAAGACCGGTCTATGATATCTTCCAGATATCGACTACAGGCGCCTGACTTGTATGTCGGGAAACGACCGTTCCCTGATTAAGTGATCAGGAGATCGCGAGTTCAAATCTCGCCCGGGGCTCCATTTTTATCACCTAACCTGAATATTATCCGAACGCTAATTCATTTTATCATCTGACTTGTAATCAGCAGATCGCGAGTTCAATTCTTGCCTAGGACTCTATTATTCCCTTCATTGCATCACCAAAGGACTAATCAGATAGAAAGAGTCTATCAATTGACTGGGGAGATAGATGACTGAATTCTATTTGGACTTTGAAACCCTTGGCGTAAACCCGGAATATGACAAAATCATCACTATTCAGTATCAACAAGTTGATACAAAAACTGGTGCACCCAAAGGACCACTCACCATACTCAAAGAATGGGAATCTTCAGAGCGGGAGATACTGAAAGAGTTTCTCGATGTACTCAATCCCGACAATGTCTGGGATTTCATCCCAATCGGATATAATCTTAGGTTTGAGCTTTATTTCTTACAGGCTCGGTTTAGAAAGACACTCAAACTTGAGTTGAGCAATGAATGGCTTTACTACAATCTGCCACGTGTTGATATCAGAAGCATACTGGTTATGATGAATGAAGGACAGTTCAAAGGTGCAACACTCGATTGGTTTATTGATCGGGATACAGATAGTAACGAGATACCTGCTTGGTATGAAGGAAAGGAGTATGGCAAGATTGAAACCTATATTGAGGATGAAACAAGGAATTTTCTTCACGCATATCAATTCATGAAATCAAAATTGCCTCCATTATCCAGAGCCTATCGCCCTCTACCATAATATCTGGTTATTAATTGTATTACAATCAATCAGATGTAAAGATTGCCAATAAGCCAGTATATGATTAGGGACATAATCAAGCCTACAACTGCAATTGCTTGAAAGGATCTTTTTTGCGTCTTATGTCTGAATTTATACATCCCACCAAAGACTCCAACAGCTCCTCCCATGAAACCAATTATGTGGAGCGTAGCCTCTGCAACTCGCCATTCTTGCTTTGACGCTTTCCGTTTGTCCCACCACATCGCCAGGAAGGCCATGATGTTAATCAATAGAAGGTAGACAATTGGTACCCAATAGATAACAGCTTCAAGCATTTGCATCTAATTATTCATCCTCTTTGCAGCTTCTTCGAGAGCATCAACAAGAACGAGCTGTTTTCCGGTTAGGAACTTCATAGTCGCTCCACCTCCGGTGGAAATATGTGTAATCTTATCAAGCAGTCCCATTCTCTCTGCCATTGCACTGACATGCCCACCGCCAACAACTGTGATACCATCACACTCAGCAATTGCATTTAGAATCGTTATTGTACCAAAAGTGAAATCTTCTTTTTCGAAGTATCCCATTGGTCCATTCGCAAATGAAACCCTTGAATCGCGAATGATGCCAGCAAATTTCTCTGCAGTTCTTGGACCAATATCAAGAAATGGATCCCCATTTAGCTCATCCAACTCGCACTCGACTCGTTTACCATTCCTTTCTACAGCAGCGTCCTCAGGAAGCAGAATCACATCAGGATAGCTATCCAACAAATTCTTGGCAATACCAAGTATCTCTTCAAAATCCTTGACTAGGTTACCGTACTTCCTTGATATCGTGCCATTTGCAATGAGGAAGAGATTCCCAATCAGACCACCTAGGAGTACATTGTCCGCACGCCCTATCTCCATCAACTGCTCAATGATTTTCACTTTGTCTCGGACTTTACTTCCACCCAAGACTAGATTCCACGGATGAAGTTCTTTTGCCGTAACCTTGCTGAGTTCTCGAATTTCCTTTTCCATCACACGTCCTGCAACGGATGGCAGATACTGAGTAAAACCCACAATTGATGCTTGTGATCTGTGCGCAGCTCCAAATGCATCATTGACAAAAAGGTCAAACATGGGATAGAGCTCCTGTACGATGGGTTCTTGTGAAACCTCTTCTACGGGCGCATTTTTCATCTCACCATCGAACATTCTGACATTTTGAAGAACCAAGATCTCTCCGACTTCAATGGTCATAATGGCCATCTTCGCTCTTTCACCAAAAATATCATCTATGAAGGTAGCATCGAATCCTAATTTTCGAAGTATCTCTGTATGTTGCTCGAGAGAGATAAAATCCTCACTACCTGGCCGTCCTTGATGTGCCATCAATACGACCTTACTCTTGGACAATTCTCTCAATGTTGGAGTCATTGCCATAATTCGAGAGTCGTTAGTAATCACCTTGGTTTCCGGATCCAACGAACAATTCATATCCACTCGGATGAGGACACGTTTTCCCTCGAAATCAACATCATCAAGTGTCTTGAAGGGCAGTTCCACCATTATCACATTCCTCAGAGAGATATCCCCTCAGTAAGGACCCATGAAGGAAATGTCCTCCTCAAAAAGATGCCTACTTACTAAAGAATATTTTCGGACTTTAAATCGTATCAGCTAGACTATCATCCATGAAGATGCCAAAGTTCGCGCTGAAGGTCAAGGGAGTGACAGTTCTTCGTTCGGATAACGCCGAACAAATTCTGCAGGAAATGACCAATCACTTCGACTCAGAATCAAGAAAAACTGGGGACCAGTCTATCAAAGAGGAACATAATGCTCTCTCCGATATTGTCTATATCTCAGGTCAAATCGTAGATTGGATATTCCAAGAAATCCCTGCAGTTCTTAGAGCTGAAATGCATCTTGAGGGAACTGAAAGAGGAGCAAACAAGTACGATTATCCTGTAAAAAACGTCATGATTAGAATTGAAGGACCTGATCTCTCCGATATACTTTCTAAGATAGAAGAAGAAATCAACATTCGGGAATTCATGTACTATGATGTGGTATTCGACATCTTTGAAATGGTACATAATGGAACTCCAAACGTCGCTATTCAAGTGATCCCAAAACTCAAGACCCCTATTACAACGCAGGGTAATCATACCGACCGAGTTCCTCATGAAATTAAGGAACGCATTTCTGAAGAATTGAGAAAGAGTTCCCGTCACACATACTTGAAAACCGTTATTCAGAGGTTACTGAGCAGTCGATGCAAATGTGAATCTCTACGACATGGGATTAATCTCATCGAGCTTCTCTTGGGCCATGATACATTCTCAGAGAATGAGCTAAGGGCTGCGGAGATGAGCTTTGAATACCTTAGTGATACGAGAGAAGGACAGAGTCTTTTCCTAATGTGGGTGAATAAAGGGGCACTTCGTAATCGCTGGAATAAACGTGACGCACTGTGCAAGAATTTCATCTCACAAGTGTACGAATGGTTTAGAGAACTCAGAACTAGAGAATGTGATACTCTATCATCTGCATCAAAATTACGACTACCAACTGATTGGTCTATAGCTGAGGCCATAGAAGAAGAAATCAAGCAATGATTTTCAGATTTCAATTACAATCATCCTTTTACATCACTAGAGTATATGAGGTGGATTGTTATTCACCAAGATGTAGAAGCTGATTACAGTGAGTGAAGAACGGCCCGATAAACATGATATCACAAGAAGGATTCTTGGAGATGGTGGAGAATGGGTTTTTCCAAGTGAATGCCCACATTGTCATTACGAGATGTACAAATCAGATATTGAATGGATTGATGGGCGGACCGCTATATGCCCCAAATGTGCGAAAAAGGTCTATGGTCAAATAATTCACCCACACGGAGGAAAAACGCCGAAAAAAGAACGAGTTGAAGAGGACTAGCATCTCTCGTTTCAGTTCATGTTATACCCACATTCAGGACATCGATTTGAACTTGGATGAAGTTTTGTCCCGCATACAGGACATGTACTCCGCTCATGCTGAGTTGTTCGTGTTCTGAATCGACCTGAGGAGCGAATGTTCCTAATCCCACCAGGATCACTGTAGAGTTCAGTGTATCCACAATCGGCACATGTGAAAGACTCTAGCGTTGCAGTTGAAAACCCAGGTAGGTCTACCTTGACATACGCACCATCTCCACCAAACACTCTATGAGGACCTGCAACATTCCCTCCCCCGCATTTTGGACATTTGCCTGTTCTATTCATTACTATCAAAACAGTCTTGGAATGAAATCGTATAACCTTTCGTTCTCCTTTGCGCTCTGGAAACGAAGTCCTCAGTGAGCAATAGATAAAAGATAATCGGAAAGCAAGATGATTGAGGATCACAATGAGGTCTGGCCGAGGAAAAAAACGAAGTCGTATTAGACGTCCCACTATGCGTGGCAGAGTAGGTTCAAGATCCCCCTCAATGAGTTCAGGAAGAGGTAGAAGGACTACATCTATGAGCTCTGGACGAGGAAGGAGGACTTCTGGTGGGACCACATTTCGTAGAGGTAGTTATAGACAAAGACCCACATGGCGAGCAAGAGGAATGTATACAAGACGATATCGCGCACGACCGATGAGCTCAGGTAGTTGCGTTGTATGCTTCGTAATTCTTGCAGTTATCATTTTAATCGATTTCTTACCATCGTTCATATTTACACTGGCACCAGAGTTGTCCTCCGCAATTCTCATTGGAGTGGTTGCATTCTTTTTCATTATCGCTCTCTGCTTTATCACACAAGCTGTAATCGATGATGATAACGATGAAACACAAAGTAGTGATGGTGGCACAACAAGAATCATTGAGCGTGAACGCGTTCTTGTTGTCTGCCCCTACTGTGGCACAAAGAACGAGCAAGGGCAGTCAAAATGCGAAAACTGTGACGGAGATCTTTAGGCCTCATAGATTTCCCTAATCCGTTGTTATCAGAGAAGAACTGACAATATCACCCTATTGGAACACGTGTTCTAAAATATGCACATTCTAATTTTGGAAAAAATCCAGCACCGATGAGCGCAAGCGAAAAGATAGTGGTGCCGCAGGAGAATCAAGATTTGACCTGAGAGAGAAAATTGGATACATCATCATCATAGGTTCCATCATCTCTAATGATGCGTTGATATAGACTGCCTTCGT
>CAYMLT010000062.1:0-12783 GCA_964391265.1 uncultured archaeon | reverse complement strand
CAGGTGCACTCGAAGCCCATGGAAACCATCTACCACTTGGAACGGATAATATCTTACCCAATTACCTAGTAGATGCAATCATAGATAGAACAAGTTCTCTTGTGCTCCCCCCGATAAATTATGGGGACAGCTGGATATTCAATGAATTTGAAGGAACCATAACAGTTGAGCCATCAGCACTTGTAGCGTTTTACACAAATGTGATGAAGGGAGTATTCAAGCATGGCATCAGATACTTGCTTGTTTTGAACGGACATGGAGGGAACACAGGACATCTTGAAACAGCTGCGAAGGATGCCACGAACAAGGGAGAAAGAATTGTAGTCATAGTCAATTGGTGGAGAGACCTTGCTGAAAGCGCTCGTGCGATTGTTCTTGAAACTCCGGAAGGACATGCTGCAGAAGATGAAACATCTGAAGTCATGCATGTTGTACCACATTTGGTCGAAATGGAGAATGCAACCAAGGCGCGGGTGAGAACCAAATACAAGGTGGTTTCTGGCACCTATCGTAGAGAATTGATACCAAAAGCAACTTACGGAGATCCAACTAGTGCAAGCAAGGAAAAGGGGAGATTAATCATGGAACAAGCCTGTGACGAGATAGTAGAACTAGTTAATCAGCTTGAGAAAGGGAATATTCCTTACTTGCCGGCTGAGGAAAGCTAGATACCAACTTTAAACACAAGGGCATCTCTAAGAACCCGCTGAAACATTCGTAGAAGATTCTGACCTTCCGTTGCAATTGTTAGAAAAACCGGTTGGCCTTCCACATCCATCATCTGAATCATATATTCAACTGGCAGGGCATTTGGAAGGTCTCGTTTATTCAAGGCAATTACAATAGGCATATTGGCTATTCTATCAGTCCCAAGTGCTATTCTCAGTTCTTCAAGTGAAGCAAGATTTTCATTCATCATTTCAGGGCGGGAATCTGCCATGAAAATAATTCCATCAGAATCTCTTAGCACGGTGATTCGACTTCTCGCATGCCGACGTTGTCCTGCAACCGTAAAGACATCGAACACAATTCGTTCACTTGCTGTGACCGGAACGAAATCGAAGAATGTTGTACGACCAAGCTCATCGGCAATCTCAACAAGACGCCCTTTTGAAAGGGAGCGTACATTTCCGAAAAGCCATCTCAGTGCAGTCGTCTTCCCTGAAAGAGAAGGACCATAGAATACTATTTTGATATGCACTCTACCTTGATCATCACGCTTCAGCAACTTCCCAGGCACGATTTCATCCGTTGTATATCGTCCGATTTTGGCATCTCTTGCAAGACTCATTGTTTGTGCGCGATCTACGCGGAACTCTCCTGTCGAAGCTACGATACTACCGTCCGGTACGGGCGGAGGCAATTCGACGGTTTTTGAACTGGTAACAACTTTTTCAGTAGGTTTAGCAGATTCCACTTCTGGGCGAGATACATCAGATGGACTAGCGTTTCTCTTGTCAACTTCCTCTTTGGAGTTTTTTTCTCTCCTTCGTTTGAATCTACGGAACACTGACAAGACCTCTCTCCACTTGCTAGGGGGAGACAGCCTGACTTAAACTTTGTCGGAATGTAATCAGTGGGGTTTATCAATCATAGAGGACCATTTAGCAAGCTATGGAACCCATTATCGACCCTGAATATGTGAAGAAACATTTTCCGACCCTTGCAGATATGACCTATCTCAACAATGCTGCAACGGGAATTCCACCCCAAACCACAATTATGGCGATGAAGGAATATCTGGATAGCAAGATTAGGGCAGAAGGTAGTTTCGAGGAAACACTTGAAGGATTCAAGGAAATCAAGAGTAATCTCGCGAATTTACTTGGAGGTGAATCCGATAACTATGGGTTTGCTCCAAGTACATCAGGCGGATTGAATATTTTTGCTCATGGGATTGATTATCCAAACGGATCCAACATAGTCATCTGCGATTTAGAGTTTCCAGCCAACTATATACCTTGGCAAAATGCTGCTCGCATGTATGGTGTCGAACTCAGAGTTGTAAAGTCTGAAAATGGGCAAGTCAATCACGATGCGTTCTTGGAGAAGATTGATGAAAACACAAGAGTTGTTGCTGTAAGTATGGTACAATTTGCTTCAGGGTTTAGAGTAGATATCAATAGACTTGCGAAAGCCGCTCATGACACGGGGGCATACCTTGTAGCAGATATTATTCAAGCCGCTGGATGGCAACACATCAACCTTCCAAAGATGGACGTGGATTTCGCAGCGGCACAAGCAGCTAAATGGCTCATTGGGCCAATCGGTGCTGGATTTGTATATGCTAAGAAGGAGATAATTCCGGAAATCACTACACGCTTTTTGGGATGGTGGAGTGTGGAGAACATGAACGAATTCGAATATTCTGAAAGAATTCCGACTTCAGACGCAAGTAAATTCGAAGCAGGTTCACCAGCTATGATTGCATATGTAGGTTTCAAAGAGTCACTTAAGGTGCTTCTTGAAATTCCTTCAAAGGATAGAGAACGAGCGGCTCTGGACAATGCAGACTATCTAAGACAGAGGCTTGCAGAGATTGAAATAGAATACTACGAGTTTCCTGATGACAATCGATCGGCTATTGTGTCATGCACACCAGAAAACGCAGAGGAATTGAATAAGGACCTCCACAAACACAACATCCACTGTTCAGTTAGAAATGGTCGACTTCGTGTGTCGCCACATTACTACAACTCAAGGAAAGAGGTGGACCGCCTAATCGAGAGAATGAGGTGATTGATTGTTTGACCTTATTGCACCTGGTGTGTACATATTTGTAAGTAGAAGTTTCGATTCAAATATCGGTTTTCTAGATAGTGGAAGCAGTAAGGTTCTAATTGATACGGGTACAGGAGTCTATTCAAATCAACTACAATATGCTCTGGAGCAAGTGGGAAGCTCGCTTGAATCCATTACAGATGTATTACTTACCCATAGTCATATTGACCATATTGGAGGGGTTATCCCATTATTGAAGGAAGCCTCACCTAGAATCCATCTTCATAAGGCAGAAGCCGACCTGATCAATTCAGGGGATATGTCCCTCACTTTAGGTGAAACATTCGGTTCAGATATGCCTCCGATAAAAATTGAAGGACTGCTTGAAGAAGGACATACCCTTGAGTTGGGAAATTTGAAGGTGAAGGTTCTTCATACCCCAGGGCATTCTGCAGGAAGTGTTTGTTATCATATAGAAGAACATGGTATCGTTTACACTGGGGACACCATGTTTTCTGGAGGTAGTTTTGGAAGAGTTGACCTTCCAAGCGGAAATCCAAGAAAAATCGTAGAGTCTCTCAGTAGATTGGCGAGTCTTGATAATTTTAATACTGCGTTGCCGGGTCATATGGGACCGGTAATAGGAATAGCTCAGCTTGCCGCAAATTCATCATATCAGATGGCAAAAGACTGGTTCAATGTTGGTTGATTGATTTGACGAGCTCATCGACGGCAATCTGAACCTCCTCATCAGATAATTCTTCATCTGTAAGGTATTTTGATTCTATTGCCTTTACAAGGGAATACACAGTCTCACTGGTAGGCGTTTCGATTTCCAGCTCTTTTGCGATTTGTATTACCGCACCTGTAATAGAATCGATTTCTGTCCTTTTTCGATTCCTGATGTCTTGTAGCATTGAGTTGATATTATCAGAGGTGGCTTTTGCAGTACCCAACGCATAGCGTACTGGATTATCAGTTGTCAATTCTACACCCAAGGCATCTGCAACGGCGGCAGTCTCTTCGATTAGGCGAATGACTAGTTGACGAAGTGCCATGTTATCATGTATTTCCCCATTGGTCATGTCGGTAAGTGCCCCGATAGGATTGATACCACAATTGACGATGGTCTTTGTCCAGATGACGCCATCATTATTGTCAGAGGCTCGTACACTGATTCCAGCATCTTGGAGAAGATTCGCGACCGTGGTGACCATTTCCATATTTTCGGAGTACTTAGTTCCAATTTCCGTGAGTCCTCGACCAGTAGCAGTTACTACACCTGGGGGTTTCATCAAGGCACCCATGCAGGTTGTTGCGCGAAGAACATGTGTTGTATTCAATGCATCTGCAACAAGGGTTTCTGTGCCAATACCATTCTGCACCGGCATAACATAGGCACCTCTCTCAACAAGATGTCTGATGGATTGAGCTGCAAGAATGGTATCATATGTCTTTGTGGTAATAAGAACGAGGTCGGCATCCTTGATTCTGGAAGGATCCTCAGTTGCGTTTATTCGAATTGCGTGATCACCCATTGCACCTCGAATCGTGAGGCCATGTGTTTGAATTGCATCTATTATGGGCTTTCTGCCAACCAGAGTTACACTTCCAGGATGTGCGATGCTTAATAAGCCGCCATAGAGACAGCCAATTGCGCCAGCGCCCATTACAACGATTTTCATTTCTTACCCTCCCGTAGTTCCTCAATGCTCTTTGATGCTTTTGAGGAGAGGTGTTCAATCATATGGTCCAGAGTAATCCGAATATTCGCTTCGTTGTCAAAATCGTTCACAATGCGGAGAAGTTCTTCGTAGGGAAGCCCTTTCATCTCGAGTGCCATTTCAATCATTACTGGCAGCACACGTACAATATTATCAACAATTGTGATATTGGAGTAAACAGAAGTCCTGCTTATGGGATTCAAATCTACGGTAATAACGAACTTGCCCATCTTCCTGAGGGCTTCAGTGCGATCGCCATCTTCTAGGGGAACAATAACAACATCAGCAGAGCCTATTCCTTCTGGATCGACCTTTCGACGATTACTGCTAAGTTCAGGAATTATAGTAGATGGTCGGTCGTGTGTTCCCAGAACAATCTTAGCACCAGCAGCATGAAGTGCTTTGAGAATGGCATCCTCGCGCTCTTTGCGATAGTAGAATAAATTGATTTCGAGAGGAGCACCTACAATCTCAGCGAATTCAACCAACTCCTCGGGAACAAGTGAACAGACATTACCATTCACACTGATCACTGGCAGTCTAGCGGTGAGTGTTGCAGCTATTGCTGCACGTATTGCCAATCTAGCCTGTTCTGTGGTTTCTTCTCCAATGAGATAATCAAATGCTTCACCACGACCGTGTGCAAGTAGACCTGCGGTCGCAACAATATTGAGGTCGTGACCCTCGATAATTCGCTCGCGTGTTTCCAACGAAATTCTTCGAGGATGGTCTGCGGGTATTTCAATCTTCGTCATTGCAGAACCTTGCCTCCGTTAGAGGATATTGTGGTTTCCATAATTTCGTGTTCTTTCCAGTACTCCGCGAGTATTGACTTTGCATGTTCAGTATTGGATGACTTACAGATACAGAAGACGGAATCACCTAGCATGACTTGGCTTGATAGAGTTAGATTATTCTTATGAAGGTCAGATAATGCAGCGCTGATTCGGGGAGTTTCCAAATCGATTGATGCTGCAAACTCTCTTGAAGCAGAGCATATTCTCTCAAATGATAATTGCTTGGCCAAATCGTCCAAAAGGCTCTCTCCCGCAAGATTAATCATCCGTCTTTCTTTGGGGTCTGTAAGCACATCTTTAGTATCAAGTCCAGTTGAACCAGCCAGAACAACCACTAGGTCATCCGGAAATGGAAGCATAATGACTGTACCCAGTCCGGGGGCACCTGCTGCTGTACGAACCTCAACACCTCCAACAGTTTGGGCAATAACGTCACCGAGGCCAGCATGATTCACAACTTCAGCAGAGTGAGCATATTGGGCAGCAGTTGTATAATTAAAATCAGAATCAAGAATGGTTGCTAACGATAGAGCAGTGCCTAGAGCTCCAGCTCCAGAGGCCCCAAAACCAACACCGATAGGGAGGTCTGATTGATGTGTAACCTCGACACTCAGGGTCATATTGTAGGCTTCAGACAATTTTGCTACCACCGTTTCTGTAACTAAGGCTCGTATTTCTTCGCCATTGTATCTCGTTGTGGTCATTGGTTTCTGTGCGTCTATGATAGTGACGGTTGTTAAGGTACCCGCAGAAATTGAAAACCCAGCCCCGCGCGATCCTCTATAGAGAGGGTCGGGGTGCGTGTCATAAATCCGGAAAAGACCTGTTATGTGTCCGGGCACATATGCACGCGCTGTTCTCAACTCCAGGGTCAACGCTCCATTCAAGATCCTTCACCGTAAAGTCATCTATAAAGATGACCATAGTACCAATCAAATGGTATATACTATTATATAATTTATATATTTTAGATGTGATTTTGGTTTTCTGGAATTCCCTCTATTTATCAAGGGGAACTAAGCTTGTATATTGTTTAACTCGAGGGTCATCAGAAGGAGGCGCGGGATATGCCCATCGAGCATCTATATCTCGTCCACTCAAGTCATAGACACTAAAACTTCCAGAAGACCAAGTTAACGGACTAAATCCAAGTAGAAGAGTTTGAGTTCTCCAACTTGATACGACGAGGTGCCGGTTCATCCCAACAGTAGGGACAACCAAAAACACGTTAGAGAGTTCCATGAGTAAAGAAGTACTAATGCGATAGAAGAAGCTATACGTCTTTCGATGTTCTTCTGAGCCCTGTAAACGCAGGTCATTCAAGTATCTATGGATCGTTTCATCATGGAAAGCAGAGTCCATGATATCGGATAATTCTTCGACGTCTACAGTTATTGCAGTTTCGAAGTAGTAGGCGAGTGGAAATTCGCCGATATGGAAGACGATCCACTTGTCTTTTGCAATGGTATTGTAGAGATGCTGAAAGATGGATTGTTTGGATGATAAAGCTGAAGCATGTAGCTGGGAGGGTTTGAAGTTATCAGCTTCTTCGGATACTGTTAATCTGAAAATATCATCAAGCATATCTCCATCGTAGCCAATCCGTACAACATGATAGGGAAGTTCTGTCGCATCGGGGTCCATGCGTCCTGACTTAACCAAGAACTCATTCAAATCCTTTAAGAAGGTGTCAACTTCATTATCATTATCAGTAACAAAGAGGGATTGGGTAGGCGTTCCAAATGCGGAAACGACCTTCTCATACGCCTGATAGCGTGCATCCTTCTCAGGTTCCACTATAGGTCATAACCCCCTTCAGTCGAGAAGTCATACACATTCTCAATACACCGTCCAATCTGCGTTTCCTACATATACCTCAATGGTGTGTTTCCTTTGGTACTCTTATAGCAAACCCACTAAGGTGGCCATTTCTGGCAAGCAGCAACAATAGTCACACACCATATATTCTTTGCCTCGCCATTGTAGCTTAAGAATAGATTTAGATACTGATGTCAGAATGGCATGTTGTAGGTGATTGCCTCATGCAACACACTTCAAAGCTCATCATAGGTAGTGCCAGTAGCCTTCTGAAGGACAAGAAAATCACATTATGTGTCACAGGAAGCGTAGCCGCTGTTGAATCGGTATACATCGCCCGTCTTCTCATGCGTCATGGTGCAGAGGTCTACTGCGTTATGAGCGAAGCAGGTATGAGGATAATCCACCCAGATTTGCTTGAGTGGGCAACGGGCAATCCTGTTGTGACAAAACTAACTGGTCAAATAGAACACATTACCTTAGCGGGAAAACATGAAGGGCGAGTGGACCTCGTACTCGTCGCACCTTCAACAGCCAATACATTGGGCAAAGTAGCAAACGGAATAGACGATACACCGGTAACAACTACGGTATCTTCAGCAATTGGAGCTAGAATCCCAGTTGTGATTGTTCCAGCAATGCACAAATCGATGTATGACCACCCTGCTGTACTCGACAATATTGATCGTCTAAAGAAAATGGGCGTAGATTTCGTAAATCCAAGAATGGAAGAGGCGAAAGCCAAGATTCCTGAAACGGAAACCATAGTGGAGTATGTAATAGGAAGGTTGGGTCTAAGAGACCTCACAGGGAAACAATTCGTGCTTAGCGCAGGTCCAACAAGGGGATGGCTTGATGATGTTCGTTTCATAACTAACCCATCTACTGGTAAAATGGGCATAGCAATAGCCAAAGAAATCATCAATCGCGGTGGAGAGGTATCACTAATTCTCGGACCGACAAGTCTGATTCCCCCAATAGGAGCAAAGACAATTAGAGTGGAAACAACTGATGAGATGCTCACGGCGGTCATGAACGAAATCGATTCGAGTACATCTGCATTCATCTCATCCTCCGCAGTATTGGATTACGTTCCATCTGAAAAAGAAGCGAGAAAACGCCCTTCAGGAGAGGCCTTTGAGATAAAACTGAAACCAACTCCCAAGATTATTGAAGAAGCACGGAAGAAACACAAGGATCTCTTCATAGTAGGATTCAAGGTTGAATCAGGAGTCACAGACAAGGAACTTGATGCAAAAGCCAGAGTAAAGATTGATGCAGGCATTTGCGATTTAGTTGTGGCCAATGATGCTAAACGAGAAGGAGTTGCTTTTGGCACGGATACAAATCAAGTGATTGTAGTTGGACCAAATGGATATAGTCAACCATTGGAACTAGCATCAAAACGGGACATAGCTAGAGGAGTCATAGACATACTTGTTGAGAAATTGCAGTAAGTAAACCAAACACCTACAGAGGTGACTACAGGATCTCTAGCAGACTCTCAGACATGCGTTGCATATCCATGAATATAAGGCCTAATTGTGCATCGACTTTTGCCAGGACCAATAAGAGGGCACTATCGCCGACTGACGTCAATAACGTGTAGCCTTTGTCACCCTTAACGT
This sequence comes from uncultured archaeon, assembly GCA_964391265.1. Lineage (GTDB taxonomy): Archaea > Asgardarchaeota > Thorarchaeia > Thorarchaeales > Thorarchaeaceae > MP5-2226. The sequence goes on along the minus strand of CAYMLT010000062.1, from coordinate 4,095 downwards.
AGATCTCCATAAGATTACCACGGTCTAATTCACCTGTTGCCTTTTCGCCGAGAGACAACATCGCTGCGCTGATAGCTGCCACTCTTTCTTGTTCACTTTCAGGAAGTGCAGAAGAAATCATGAGCCCATCAAGTGAAACAAGTGCGGCACCTTCAACCCCAGGCACAGTTTCAAAGTCACGAATAGATGAGTTGATTCTATCAACACGGCTGGACATATGTATAACCTCGTACTTGACAACAAAACTGCATTCGTATGCCTCTATCTATAAAGTCTTGTTGTATTTAGGGCTCGTGACCAGTGAAAAATGCGCAAAACATCAAACGCCAAAGAATTCCTTTGCATCAATTTGGGCGTCTTCTTCTTCACGCTTTTTGCGACGCGCTTCTTCTTCCTTCTTACGAAGATTGCGATCCTCTCTTGATTCCTTTCTAGCAGGTCTGGGTTTACTTCGTTTTTCACGTGTTCCTCTCAGAGGCTCCCCTCGCCTGTATTTGCGATATTGCCATCCTACTACAACTGCTGCGATTGCACCACCTATAATGATTATTGCTAGCAACGGAGACGTCCGGATAAAGAGGAAATTCAATAGCCTAAGGGAGAGAGTATCATATCCAGCCTTATGAGCATGGATACCAACAGAATACATACCAACTTTTCCGGATGTCCATCCTCCATCTAGGGTTACAATATATTCTCCACCACTACCGGTTTCAACGACAACCTCGGTGTTATTAATCCACACAGTAACATCAATAGCCTCGACAGGGAAACCAATCGAATCAGTAATTGTCAGTGTTATGGTGACAGTATCACCTTCCCAGATTATCTCTTCGTTCATGTGTATGTCCCTGAGCGATAAAGAGGGAGAAAGATTCCAGGCTATGGCATTCTCTACGAATTCTTGAGCATCATTTCCAGTTGGATTGGTCGTCGTTAATGCCGCTTTACCATTACCATACAAACCTGCGATAAACACGTCGTTACCATTGCCAGTAGATAATACTGAAAAATTGGAGCTTATAGAGGAAAAGAATCCTGTGTATGAGATATCTTGGCTTAGGGTATTAGGGTAGGTTATGAGAGGGTGGGTAGCATCAGTATGTAGAATACCAGTTGAAGATGCCCCGGCCGAGTAGACAATATCCCAAGGAAGCCAGGACACATCCGCATCGATTCCAGGAATCACAAGCGTCCCACCTTTATACACAAATTCTGTTAATGCTTCCACATTGGCAATGATAACTGGCTCTAGGCTTGATAGAGAGCTTGGTTCTATGATGACGGTAGTTCTTAAATCTAACAACATCAGGAATTCCGAATAATTACTTGTTTCATAGTAGTCATACGCAATTCCAGTTTGATTGAATATGAATGGTAAATAGGTAGACTGGCCAACGCCTGCGACATCGTCCACACCGTTACTTGGAGTATGGCCATTAAAACTCAAACTGGAAGGGACGACAGATGGTATCCTCGGATCTGAGGAAGGTGCATAGTAGCAAATATCAGGGTCACCAAAAAGAATCTGTTGATTCCCGTAGTCACTGGAAGCGCCAGATATAGGATTAGTATAATCAAGTGAAATTACTCTCAATGCGTACGCAAGCGCATCACCTGTTGTATTACCAGCCGTAATTGATTCTGTGAAAAGAATCGAAAGCAAACCTGCCGCTCGAAAATACACCGTACGGGGAGAGGCTGTTACGGCAACAGCTCCATGTTTCATAAGCATGGTCGGAAGCTGCGATCCACCAAGAAGACATGCCGTTATAACAACTATTGGTGACCCGATATTTCCAATTGCTGCCTCCAGATCATTCGTGTTTCTAATCACATGATGCGTAGATTCTGGGTCATATAGAACGGGATTCACAAGTCCATCACCATGGTCTTCTCCGGGAGGCGTGTAGTCTCTTTCTGCGTCTGTTTCTTGTCCATAAGATATATCATCATCTCGCAAAGAAAAAACACCCAGACCGCTTGGACGCTGTGGGGGATCTGTGGGATATTCGGTCAATGTTCCATGAGTGCTAAAGGACCATAATCCAACTTGGGAAGCAAGTTCTTGAAATACTTCAGCTACGCCTACATGTGGAATGACGTTGATTCCAGCCCCTGTCAGCGCAGAAACGGTATCATCAATCTGTCTAATATTTTCAATATTCCCATAATTGTCCGAATAAGCCGAATCTATGGTGTATGCGTAAAATGAAAGGAGAGCATCATTTGCATTTTCAGCAGTGCTGAATAGAAAACGATGGTGCGCGGCTTTGTTAACCATTGCCGCGGCAAGAGCACCATTCTCTCCTGGAATTCTACCACATGCAAAATGGCTTTGAAGAGACCTATCAAAACTAATCTTGATGATATCAGTTGGAGAAACAATGACTGCGGTTTGTTCAGATGTTGCATTGTATGCGTTTCTGCTTTCGAGAAAATCAATCATGTAACTGGCAGAAGCGCTCATGGAGTACCTATTGGGAATTCTTTCGTCATACCATCCGTTTTCAGTTCGCGTTGAATACCGAGGCTGGACAAATACATTAATTTCAGGCCCAATAAGATACGGCGCCCATGTTTCCTCTGAACGAGTGGGTATTAGGTTGTCATCACCACATAGCGAGAAAACAGAAGCCCCATGAAAGGCAGCAGAATAGGCGGAAGGACCAAAGAGCTCATCGCCGGTGCCTAATGGAATTGTGAGTACAATATCATCCTCTCCAGAAAATGTCTGAATCCAGTCAGTCATCATAGCATATGTGCTGATGTTGCTAAGCAGCAGTAAATTGTTCAAATCAGTGGTCAATGAAGCTGAATGGATATTGTTGGGGTCAACCAGAATACCAGATGTGGCACCAAGATGCTCTATGGCCCAGAGGGTGGCGTCAGGTATGGAATTCGAATTAACATAGAGAAGAGGGGCATTAAGAAGAGACGCAATAACTGCTGCATTTGATGCCGATTCGAGGTGGGGTTGAAGGTCTAAAGGTAAGGTTTCAATATTCCAAACCACATCTACGTTGTTGTTTTCCTGAACAGCATCAATCCACGAGCCGATGAAAGTCCAATCCCCAATCATTGGATACGGCATATGCATTGATTTACTACCCGCACCTCCAAGAAGTCCCTCAGCAGGAGCCCACATAACCATACGTCCGTCAGGGTCGACCAATGCAAAATGAACATTTGTTCCGGCATTATCCCACGTGGCTGTAACATTCAACCATTTCGCGCCTTGTGGAACAGTAATGGTTTCTGTGAAACCGGGGTGGTATTTGATTTGGTAATTGAATTCAATATCGCGGTTCACTTGCGAGTATGGATCAAGTGTCATGGTCCATTCTCCAGGCTCTGTCATTGGCACCCAGAAATAAAGAGGGAGGGGGTTGTCAACATAAACTCCTGCAGCACGCTCATAATGTACTTGAGAAGCCACAGAATAATCCACTGGACGACCCTCAGGGTCTTTTAGAATGTGAGTGAAATACTCGGTGCCAGTCCAATTGAATGCGCCTTCAAGCCAGCCCGTCCCGGCAGGTGGGGTGAACGTAACATCATGCGGAAGGTCGTCGCTGATTGTAGTAGAACCATCGTATGAATGAACAGCAGGACTACTAAAGGTATGAGAGAATTCACCTGAAGAATATGAAAGTTCATCAAAAGAATCCTTTGAGAGAGCCAAAACCACGGTATCTGCAGATTGCCAGTCATTTAGAGCTAGTTTCGCGGCTATATCTGCGGAAGTTGCTCCTGTAATTCGAGGGTATATTTCTGCACCAAAGCTGTCTTGCATCTTCTGGATTTCGGTATCAGTAAAGTCACCTACTGCAATAACATCCGCGATACCGCCATCAGCGGAGAGGTATTCGTTCCAATCTTCAATCAACCATTGCTCGGTCAAGCTTCCTCCGGTAAATAAGAGGGGGGAAGTGTATCTGACTCCTTCATAATAGAACAAAGATGATGGGACTGCAGCCATGTAGGCAAAATCGTCAAGATATGAATCCGGGTCATATGAAACTAAAGTAGCACGACTAAGAGGAATCGAGTCATTGGGGATATTGCCTTCTAGAAACGATGAATGGGGTGATG
>CAYMLT010000061.1:0-12810 GCA_964391265.1 uncultured archaeon | reverse complement strand
TGAGCTTGTTTCTGAGAACATCAGGAACCTTAGCTAGTACCGAAGGACCAATATTGTGCGGTACGGTATCAGGTCTATCATTATCATCACTGTTTTCGCGCGGCAAGATGGTGATCTCTCCATCGTCTTATGCAGCTCCTACCTTATAGCCCCCCCTCATTCTGGCTTTGCTTGATGATAAGCATTATAAGGCGTTACCAAGAGGCGAACAAGCCTCATCACTATCTGCCTGAGGTTATATACTATGTCCGAGCAGGAATATTCACACATCGTAAGGATTGTCGGCCACGATATTGATGGCCAAGAAATTCTTATTCAAGGTATCACCAGGATCAAGGGAGTTGGCTTGAGGATGGCTAAAAGCATCATCACACAACTTAATCTTGATACTTCAAAAAGGCTGGGCTATCTCACCGGGGATGAAATCTCGGGTATTGAGGAAATCATAAAGAACCCAGTGAATGCTTCGATGCCAGATTGGTTCGTAAATAGGCCCAGAGATAGAATGTCTGGGAGAATGCTCCATTTGCTCGGATCAGATTTAGATTTTGCTCACCGAAATGACATTGACCGCCTAAAGAGAATAAAGTCTTGGAGAGGAACAAGACATTCCTTGGGCTTGAAGGTTCGTGGTCAACACACACGCACTACTGGCAGAGGTGGTGCAGCAGTGGGTGTCTCGAGGAAGAAGCTTTAAGGTTGTGCAATAATAATGGGAGATCCAAGACGCCAGAAAAAGAAATACGTGACCCCAAAGAGACCTTTCGATACAGAGAGATTCGAACAAGAGCTCCAATTGATTGGTTCATACGGTCTTAGAAACAAGAGAGAACTTTGGCGACACAAGACTGAGCTTTCACGATACAGGAGAACCGCAAGGAATCTTCTTGCTATTCCTGAGAGCGAGAGAAGACTTATGGAAAGCGAATTAGTAAACAAGCTTTCACGGATTGGCGTTCTTAAGGGAGAACGACTCCTGGATCATGTCCTTGACCTTACTCTAGAAGATGTTCTTGAGCGCAGATTACAAACCGTCGTATTCAGAAATGGTCTTGCTTGTTCGATGTATCATGCAAGGCAGCTGGTAACGCATGGGCACATTGCTCTTGGCGACCAACGAGTTAACACACCAAGTAGATTACTAACGGTTTCTGAGGAAGACACTCTTGGCTATAGTCCAAAATCCGCATTGAGAGATGAGTCACATCCTGCAAGGGTTGCAGCATCAGATGTTGCACGAAGAGTAGCAGCAGGACCAGAAGATTTCGGTGATATTGAAGGCGAAAGAGAACCCTTACCAGGTGACGTAAACAATAAGGGAGATGTTCAAGATTGAGTGAAGATAAACCGAAATGGGGTATCGCCCATATTTATGCATCTTACAATGATAGCATCATCCACATCACAGATATCACTGGCGCAGAAACCATTTCTCGCGTTACTGGGGGAATGATGGTTAAGGCAGACCGCAATGAATCATCCCCACATGCAGCTATGCAAGCAGCTTTCCAGGCAGCACGAGAGGCGAAGGATAAGGGAATTTTTGGTATCCACATCCGAGTTCGCGCACCAGGAGGCCATGGTCCAAAGACCCCAGGTCCTGGAGCTCAAGCAGCAATTCGAGCACTTAGCAGAGCAGGTCTTAGAATCGGAATCATCGATGAAGTCACTCCAATGCCTCATGATGGTACTCGCAAACCGGGTGGCCGCAGAGGAAGACGAGTCTAATAGAATGCTTATTTCTGCATGATCCCGCGTTCAGGGATTGTGCCACACTTTAATCAGTTCAGTAGAGAAAAGGTTCTGCTTGCCAACCCTAGAATGAGGCCGAGTTAGATGGCGTTGGGCACCTAGGCGAGGCAGGTAATAGCCAAGTTGTAACTCACGGGGTACATGCTGTCCAGCTTTCGTATGTTCCCTCACTTTATATCCACAGTGCGGACACTTGAATCCTTTTTCTTTTCCAGCACTTTTCATTCGTCGGCCACATTGGCTACACAGTGGATTTGAATATTCTATATGATCCTCTAAATAATTAATTACCATCCCCTCGACATTAAGGGTCATATCGTATGAGTGCGAGCTTGGTCTGACTCCGGCAAGAATTGTGAGTTTATCCCCTACTCTAAGTTTCATAACATCCCAACGAAAATCACCTGTTGGTTCGTATGCAGCACACTGAATGTTATGTGAAGAATCTGATACCCTGAAAACGACATGACCTCCAGAGATGATACGAGGCGCCTCAACAACTTCTGCGGAAAGACTTGCTGACATGTAAGGGCGGAGTTCTTCTACTGAGAGATGATGTGAAAGATGTTCACCAGTCCCCTGATTGGTTCTAAAGACCATCCATCTATCGATTTCTTGTGAGCTTTTGATATATGATGCAGCTTCAATGACATCTTGTGATTTTTCCCCCCGAATGCCGTATAGAACGGGATCAGGTCCATGGGGCTCAATAAGGATACTGTCATTCGTTAAATCAAGATTGGAGAAGGTCCTATCTCCCATCTCAGCATTCATTAGTTCCACGGATGATTTTTCCACACCTCTATCTTGACGGGTTTCACTCATCTTTCGGTATGCCAAGTACTCATACGTATGGTCATCTTCTAACCCATGGCCTATGGCAGCAAGTGCTCCCACTAGTCCACGTCCATTACCACAAGTGAAACGACCAATTTTATTCTCATCAGCTATTCTGAAAGCAAGCGACTTGGGAACTGTTCGCCATACTGCTTTCTTTGAGAATGATTTCAAAACGGGGAGAATCTCACCAGCAACAATTGCAACACCAGGGTTAGTATTCGGATATTCGGGTTCAGCATACTCCTGAACCATTCCAGAAACAAGAGGGATGATTTCATCGATTTCCTTGGAATCAACAATAAAGTTCAGGCAAACTCCACCATTCCCACGAGTCCGGTAGGGAATATTCGGGTTTAGGCGGATGAGATGGGGATAGTCTTTCCATTCTTCAATTTGGGACTCCAATCGTTCAACAAGCAAAGATGCAAAGTGTGTCGTGCAGCCTCCAGTAGGACTATCGATATCATCCATCCCTAGAGAAACTGATTCTGAACCCATTGTTATTTCGCCTGACATTCTTTACAAATGGTCACTTCATTCAGTCGGTACCCACAATCTCCACAGACCAATCTTCCACACTTGTTACATGCTCGCGATGAGAGATATTCTCCGCAGATGGTACACTTTGCCTCGGCACAAACTGTGCAGAGCCCCTTTTCATTAGACATGCATCTAGAACACACTAACGACTTGCAGAGAATACACTCAGTTAGCGGCGTATCACCTGTGTCGCAGAACTCACATGCCGCAGGTGTTTCCAATACCATCTTGCTCATCAATCCACCAGACCCATAGCAACACACAAATCTGTTGCGTATGAACCACATTTCAGAGATGCCAGACGCTCAGAAGATTCCACGAGTTCTAATCTATCATGCAAACCAGTGCGATCCAAAGAAATGTACAGGAATACGATTAGGTAGACAGAAGCGAGCAGAAATTATTAGAGACCTCAGAAAATCACCAAGGAATGCAGTTACGCTAAACCCGGTTTCCGAAACAGCATTATCAAGAGAAGATAGAGAGCATATTCTGCATTCCGGATTAGTAGCATTAGACTGTTCGTGGAAACAAGCTGAGGAGATATTCCAAGCTTCGAGATATGGCTCGCAGCGTGCCCTGCCCTACCTTTTGGCAGCAAATCCAATCAACACATACAAACCCGTGAAACTGTCTACTGCTGAAGCATTGGCCGCGGGTCTTTTTATTGTCGGATTTCCCGAGCGGGCCGAAGACCTGATGTCGGTGTTCAAGTGGGGGCATTCATTTCTGACCCTGAACAAGGAATGGCTTGATGCTTATGCTGAATGCTCAACAAGCACTCAGGTTGTTGAAGTACAGAAAGAGATAATGAATGAACACACGAGATCCGAGAATTGAGTTGAGCGAACTCAGAGAAACGCTATCCTATATGTTTGCAGATGATACAATTCATATAGTAGAGGAACACAATGTACAACGTAAAATGGCAATCTGGTCACCTCAACGTACTGGAGCATTTCTGGTCATCTGGACTCTATTATGGCCTCTGTATATCATTATGATTTTTCCTGCCAATTCGATTCACGTATTCATTTATGCGACGCTCTGGGGGTACATTCCTGGATATCCATTTTGGAATTCTCCTTTTGGAATAGATGCACTCCTGACATTGACCATGCTTCCATTTAGTAGCCCGGGACTTCTGATAGCATACTTCGCATATCGCACTACAAAGAATGATGATATATCCAAGGGTCAATATTTCCTGGCGATGGTCGTGCTCCAAATCATTCACATGGCTATAATATGGTTGATCCTGCCCTGTACTATCTCATCTAATCCTGTGATTTGTTTCCCTGCCCCTGTCACTGGGCTTTTAGCCATACCATTTGCTAGCAAGTTGGATAGATTAGCAAAACCATGGAAGGAGGAAACTGGTGATAGAACTACAGGAATCTCTGGAGCAGAGTAGTATTGAGATTTGGGTGAATCAGAATTAGAGATGATATTAGTTGACAAGTAATTATTGAATTCGTTCCTCGCTATTCAAAGATTTTTCTTCCCAGGGATGAACAACTGGTTCAATACCCCAATAGCGATCTATGATAAGACCAAGAATCAAGAATAACGGGATTGGTCCAGTGAATCCACCCCCAGCGCTTGTTGTGATGCCAAGAAGCGATAGGATGAATAGTGGTGCTAGAGGAATCATGGATAGAACTGCTGAAAACCATACTCCTCTCTGAGATGTTCCACCTCTATGATGTCTTATGATTTGAATTGCAAAAACGTATCTGAAAAACGATTCGATGAGAGAGCCCAAGAATGCGTAGGGGTCAGGAATAATGAAATCAATAGATGCACTCCCAGATACGGTACTCCAATCCTTGAATACCCAAATCGCAGCATAAGCCTGATAGTAGTGCCACCCTTCACCATTTTGAATAATGAACCCATAAGGCAACATTAGTAGTAGCACTACTAGAAACAAGATAATGGTACTAGCATACTCCTCGTTATGAAAGAAACCTCGTAGAGAACCCAAAGATACCTACCCTCTTTTCTAATGAATATCTTGAGCCTAAAGATATTCCGTTCTTAGTGCATCACAAGTCCATAATTCGATTGCAGTCAGCTCTGATGAGGACGTTTCAACGAAGATGTCTAAAAGAACAAGAGATGGCCTTGGTCCAAAGAGTGACCCCGATTCTGTTCCACCTCTTTTCGTTACCAAAGAGAGGTCTTGCAACATCGAACTTCGCTCTCTACCCTACATCTCGGACCGACGCCTCAGCGATGTATTCTTGAGATTGCTCAACCAGTGATGGGCCGTTTCAACCCCTCCTTGCTAGTCCTCAGCGTCTTTGATTGCCGCATCATCGTCATATCCAACAAGGTGGTATCGTTTCTGTTCCCAGAGCGAGACTCTCGCCTCCCTGCTTTCACAGGACTGGTGTCGGTTAGAGTCGGGAGTTTCCTCAGCTGCCAAAGGCTACCGTCAGTTGCGCTTTTGCTCCAAGGCCAAAAAAAAATGCACCACTAATGATAATAAAGTTCTCGTGTGGACTATTCGGTTCTATCCTTCTTCTTCCACATTGATGGGTATCTATCACGTTCCATAAGAACGCGTTCAGTCTTTGCAACAAGCCCAGTTTTGGCCTTCGCAATTCGATCACTCGAGTCTTCACTTCGTCCCAGTGCGATGGCTTCACCCTTTAGTGTCTTAATAGCTACCAAGTCACCCTTCTTGATTCCGCTGTGAAGGCTTACTACTCCAGCTGCAGCAAGATCTGCACCATGACAGATTGCAGCTACAGCACTATCGCGAATCCTAATCTCAGCTAGATGTTCAAGAGCGGCCTCTGGTGGTAAGAGATACTTCCTAAGCTCAGTTTCATCTTTATCTTCGACCCAGAATTGATAAGCATCCTTGAGGTCGTAGAGAGTACAAAGACGTTCATCTTCAATGAATTTTCCTACTCGACTTCGTCGAAGCTCGCGCATGTGTGCGCCGACTCCCAAGACCTCTCCGATATCAAAACAGAGTTTCCGGATGTATGTACCTGCTTGGCACCCGACTCTGAATAAAACTAATCGCCCCTTAATCTCAATGATGTTATTGTAGTAGATCTCTCTGACACGAAGGACTCGCTTTACAGAAGAACGAAGGGGCGGTTTCTGGTATATCTTGCCCACAAACTCTGCAACGACTCTCTTGATTTCATCTTCTTCTACATGGTCATGAAGCTCCATTACACAAACATATTCCTTTCCCGCTGGAAGCAAAGCTTGCATGACTTTGGTTCCGTTTCCAATTCCTGTAGGTAATATTCCTGTAACAGCAGGGTCTAGTGTTCCTGAGTGCCCGGCCCTGTCAGAATTTAGTATCTTGCGAACCCAAGTTGCCACTTCATGACTTGTTGGTCCTGCAGGTTTGTCAAGCGCCACAACTCCATTCTCTAGCAGGTACTCTATTGGCAGAGTTGTGAGATCTGAAAAACCATAATCTGGATTGGTAGAATCTTCAACTCGAATAAGCGTATCCCGGGGCATATCTGCAGGCAGTGTTCCTTTCATGATTCATACACCGGCTGTACAGTGCCCCCGGGCACTCAACTCTATTCGCTAAGGCGAATCTTTGTCCTAAATTTAGTGGTGAGGTCTGCTTCATCTAGAGCCTTCTCAACAGCCTTATCGTCTGCACCACTAGCAATCGATAGCTTTGTCTCCAGTGGCTCAAGATGACGGATATTGCAGGGTCTCCTTCGCACACCACTGATATGCTTGGGTCCTGTTACAACTACAGTTTTGTCATCCTTTGCTTCAACAATAATACAATAGCTACCTGTTTCGCGGCCCATGACCTTGACACAGATGCGTCCTACTTCGTACAATGTCATTTTCTATACACCTCAACCCAATTATGGTCTAACGAGCATCACAAGTCGCCTCGGATGTTCATCCCATCGAAGGGGAGAATTAGATGTTCGACCAGAAAGTAGCAATAAGAGCCTTGCGCTTCGACGTTATTTAGATTCATCTTCGAAGAGCTTAGCTAGTGCAGTAGCAATGATTGAAGTAACGCCATCAAGGTTGTATTTCTCTGTGTTAATGACGAGATCATATATTGAAAGATCAGCAACATCGTAATTATAGAACTCTTTGTATCGGGCACGCTCGATCATTTCACGGGTTTCAGTTTCATGCAATGCGTCCTCATAGCTCACATCATCTCTCGCAGCAATTCGCTTCACCCTGGTTCTGAGTGGTGCTGTGAGTAGAATCTTGAGGTCAGCATATTCGCCAGCCATCCATGCAGCAAGCTGACCATCGAGCATCGCATTCCCTTTGGCTGCTTCTTCCTTTATTCTACCGTCTAGCTCACGATCGATGTTCTCATCTTCTTCAGCAGTTCTACTGAATTCTTCAAGAGTCATACCTCGCTCTGCTGCAAGTTGTCTGAAGATGCCTCCTGCAGAAACTCTTCTCAAATTGAAAAGCTTCGAGATATTATCGGCTGCAGAGCTCTTTCCTGTTCCGTGTAATCCGCCTATCGTTATAACGCGCTTCATTTTACAGGTCTCGAGCCTGGCGGGTTATTCCCCGACGAAGTGCTTTGGATGACACCATTCCACCATAAGGACGGTTGGGTCGTTTGCTTGAACGGCTTGCTTGACGGCTGAGTCCAGGCTTTGTTTTCTTGGATAATGCGAGCTTGTCCCCACTAATCGCACATATACCCCCGGTACTGTAGTGCTTCTGACGATGAGTTACTAGTCTACCACCTGGAGTCTTAAGTTTACGATTCGCTCGGCTTCTTGTTAGCATACCTGGTCTTGGCATTGATTCTCACCTATTATTGTCTTCGACCCTTCGGTATGTGCTTAAAAAAGCAGCGATGTCGCCCCAAGAAATGCAGGTTATCCCAATATGAAGTCGAGAGGACTTAAAGTAAAGAAAACAACGATTATGGATAAGATAATTCCACCTAGAATCAATTTGGGTCCGGTAATCTTCCCAACCCTGACACCAACAAACATCAAGATTGCGCCAACCAAGACCACAATCATTGAAGTAGATGCTCCGATGAAAAGAAGAAAACCCCAGATGTCTCTAAAATACTGCAGAATTATTTCTGTGAATTCGCTCAGAGGAGATAATGTAGTCAATTGTGGCATTGCATTCTCTTGATTGTTCCGGCTCCTACAATTAAATGAAGGAAGACGAGGAAATGCCATTATTCAGAGGCATTTTTTAAAAAAAGTGTCAACTCAATCTCGTCTGAGATGGAAGCAGAAGTGGCCATCTCTGGCCACATTATGTCATTGACATTTGAGTGCCAAGCATTCTCTGGACAATGCCACTCAATCCGAGTCCAACGAGGAAATAAAAGCCCCAGAAGGTCATCCCAAAGCCTGCTGCAACAGGATTGCCAATCATACCCGTTAGGAAGGGTAGTAGTTTATCCACATTGAATGGCAGAACAACTACAATTCTATCTAGTCCAGTAGCAGGATCATTGTAGAAGGCTCGTAGAAGAGTGAAAACTAGCAGCATTGGAACCATGAGAAATATTTGTGGTTTACAACGGTCGGTCATCATTTCACGCTGGATTCGATCAATGTACGCCTTTCTTCTTCGCACTTTTTTCAAGAGCTTTGCATTTTGAGTTTTTTCTGCTTCGCGTTGCATCGCCTGATGTTGTTTGACCTCAGCTTGATACCTCTGAAGGCGTTTCATATCAGTAAACCGTTTGGTCAGAAGCTGACTAATAGTAGTGGTTGTTACTGACACTGATATGATAAGTACTGCCGCAAGTGGCGGGTATGCAAAAATGGCAAACGTCTGGAACAGCCACGCGGTAAAATCGGCGATGAGATCCTGCATGTGAATTCTACTCCATCAAGGTTTCTGCAAGTTGTGCTGATGCTTCTTCAACCATACCCTGTTTGTTCTTGATGACTCTTACGGTTGCACCTGTTAATGTGCCTCCAGCTACTGCCGCCGCTCTGCACATCTGCTGGTGAACCTCGATATCATTAACCATTTGTGCATCACGCGTACGTGTGGGATCATCAACCCGTCGCAATGCAATCTTTTCAGGATCAGCTTCGACAAGAACGATAGTCTTTGGTGAAATTGCTCTGATTACCCATTCAGGTAATCCGATCAAGAAGCCATTGTTTGTCTGAATCAATGTATGAGTGTCAACTATGACTCGTGAGGTCTTTCCCTTTTCAGCAATGGCTTCACCTGCAAGTCGTTGATTCTCTCTTTGAATTGCGGTGGGCAGTTTGCGCATTTCGTCACGGTCTTTTACCTGACCGTTCTTTGTTGCGACTTCAAACATCTCAGTTCCGAAGTTGAGTACCTTGACTACTTCACCATGCTTCTCTTTCACCATATCTACAGCGGTGTTGATCACTGTTGTTTTACCAACACCAGGTATACCAGTAACAATTACTACGTTTCTTGATTCACTCATAGAGCTGTTCACCTTTCAGCCTAAGATTGAGAGGGGTCCGAATGAGGGTGTTATATACGTTCTGTACAGACCACACCCGGTATCATAAATAGTATTAATAGAGAAATCTTAGAGTGCCAAGCGGTGTTTGGTTGGCAGTAGAAGTTTACAAGGTATTAGTGATAGGACCACCAAATGCAGGCAAGACTTCACTTGTAACCAGATTCACTGAATCAGACTTCGAAGAATCCTATGCTCCGACGGTTGGATTGAGTGTGAAGGTTTCCCGAATAACCTTGCCAGAAGGACTGATTACTATGACCGTTATGGATCTCGGTGGTCAAGATTCATTTGAGGAACTGAGAAGAGGATACTACAGAGGCGCACACTACGTAATGTTTCTCTATGATATGACCGATGCAAGTACTTTTGCCAATATCCCACGTTGGTACGAAAAAATGTATGAAGGGATATGTGCAGACTCCAGTGGTTTCTTCCCAGGGGCAATTGTTGCAAACAAGGCAGATCTGGCAAAGAACAGAACAATCGATGCGAATCGCGGGAGACAACTAGCAAACCTGCTGAACTTGGACTATTTCGAAACAAGTGCCAAAACGGGAGAGAATGTAGGTGAGTTGTTTATCCATGCAGCCTCTCAATGTCATATCAGGATGTATGGTGTTAGAGACCACACACCAACAGAAGTTACAGTGAGACGCAGTATTTTTGATAATCTTTAATCAGATGATATCATCATTCTCTAGGGAGCCACCAGGAACTTGAATCCCACCATCGGAAAAACCACGTTCCTCGAAAACAAGAAGTCTTGTGCCATTTGTAAAATATACATAGACCTTCTGATGCTCTTTCATTGTACCATCTGTCATCGAAACGATGGCTAATGTGGTTTCTTCATAGTTCTGTAAATCCCGGCAATATTTAGTGGAATAGACAGGCCATATAGAATACCAAGAGAGAAAGATAGTGTAGAATCTGCAGAGAGGAAGTAATCAGCTAGAATAGCGACAGATAAACAAATCATACCAAGTGGTAGGAGATACTTCTTGAGGCCTATCATGCTTACCACATTACAGCAGTAGTCTGAACATAAAAAAGAACGGTACCTGCGCAATATTGATAGAATTCAGAGCAACTGGGATTTCGTTTCTAATTACAGGAAGAAACTCAATTATACTCTCTTCCCAGCCTTGTAGAGTCCAACGATATCCAGAGCCACAGACATGCCTGAAAGCACACCTACGAGAAAATCGGTTGGAACATCCACAGGCATGAACCTGTCAATAAGTAGGGCAACAGCCAGACATAATACCCCAAGCGGGAGCAAGTACTTCTCTTTTATAATCATTAGAATCAATCTCAACTGAGTTGTTTCCATAAAATAAGCCGATGGACAAGTGCAATGTAATGTACACAATAGAACAAAAGCAGAAGAAAAATGGAGGAGAGAGGGAAGAATCCCTCTGCTCACATTCTAAGTTTATAGTATTCCAAGCAGACCCTGGATACCCTCCCCACCCATTTGGGAAAGTTGCTCCTTGGCAATCTGCTCATAGTACTGCTTGATGATAGACACCATCAGTAAGATACCAGTTCCGCTAGCCAGAGCACCCATAATATCCGCCGCAGCGGCGATTACTCCGATGAGGAATCCACCCAAGCCTGCTACAACTGGAATGTATCGCTCAAGTAGACGTTCCAGAACTCTCTCACTACGTCTAAAACCCGGCACTATATATCCAGAATCCAATAATTGTCTGGACACGTCTCTAGGCGCTATACCTGAAATATCAACCCAAATTTTGCTAAAGCCCCAACACAGAAGTATCATCAGAGAAGCATAGATCAGTATATGCCATGTTCCATCTTCCTTCGTAACGATATCGAAGATTCCCTGTGGCGGCGTGATATACCGCGCCAATCCACTTACAGCAACCATTCGCCCATTTTGTGTTTCATACATTCCTAGAACATTCAGGAATGGATTTTGTCCAAGTGGATTCCACGAATTCCAGATGATCTGTCCGAAGAATATCAGGTTCGCATAGAGCGCCTGTGCAAGAATCACAGGAATATTCGAGGTATACAGCAGCTTGATAGGATACCGCGCTTTCATACCTCTATATTTTGCATACTGTAACGGTATCTCAACTCTCACTGATTCAAGGTACAGAACAACTCCAAAAATTATGAAGGTCACAGTCAGCGCGAGAAGACTTGGATCAACTCCATTACGGGCAATGAGCCATCCGGCATCAACAACGGGATATGAATCACTCACTCCGATGCCCATAAAGCGTAGGATATTAGCAATTCCTGCTGCAACAATACCCTTTGGTAATGTGTCGGCACTGAATTCAATAACGTTGAACATGTTATACATGACTTGACCGGCTACGTTGGTCATAATGAAGAGTGACACTCCGGAGCCAAGTCCCCAGCCTTTCTGAACGAGCTCGTCCATCAGAATGACAATGATTCCAGACAAGAAGAGCTGTGCGAATACGATTACCATAGCCTGTGGTCCGAGTGTACCATAGGCATTACCGAGAATGTAGGCGATTGCTTGGAAGGCCGTCATCAGCATGGCAAGAACTTTCTGACCTCCGGTGAAAAGAGCACGGTCCTCAGGGTCGCCAAAGTCTACATTAATAATCTTTGAGCCTGAAAGGAGCTGCATTACTAGCCCTGCAGTGACTATTGGTCCTATGCCAAGCTCCATCAGTGTGCCGCGGGTGCTGGCGAGAATAACTCGCATCGCCCATAGATAATCAGTTCCGGCTTGTTGATCGACACCATATAAAGGCAAGTGGCTCATCAAGAGAAAGATGAGCAGGACTACGATTGTCCATACAGCTTTCTCCCTGAACGATACCTCTCTGTCAGGTGTTTTGACTTCTGGCATGACCCTAACAAATGGCGATAATGCTTTGAGAAATGTTGAAGGCATATTTTAGGACCTCTTCTGCAGGTATTTTCGAGGTTTCAACTGAGATGTACCTTTAAAGCTAATGGTCAAGCTGATACAGTCAGTTGCCCCCTCAGTTGCTGATGAATCGCTTAAAATAATAGAATCTAAGGGACAGGAAACGTACTATAGTTGGTACATTTATTTCTCATTGTACAAGCTGCTCTTCAGTGAGTCCTTTCCTATCAACACACTGCTGACAAATCGGGTCCATGTTATTTGTCAACCGGTGACAATATGAACAGATGTCCCTACCGCACCATTCACACTGGAAGAAGAGGGTATC
>CAYMLT010000060.1:0-13001 GCA_964391265.1 uncultured archaeon | reverse complement strand
CCACTAAGTTCTACGGATAACAGCATAGGGGCAACAAATAGAAATACTAGAAGCCAGCCGCTTGTTGTTTTCGGAACTTTTTCTAGAGCCCAAACTCGAAAGCCTGATTGGTAAGTACCCGGAAAGTTAGGTTTTGTCAATTTTTTTGCATACTCTCTGAAGAGCGGAATGACAACAGTGAAGAAGAGTAGAAGAAATGCGAAGCCTGGAAGGAATTGTAAATTAGGGTTTGGGCTCTGAAACGCATCTATCTGTAATGGTGATGATAGAGCATAATAATCAACGATAGATAAAACAATCAGAGTCAGGGCTATTGTAATGAATGCGAGTATCGATATATCTTCATCCTTTATTCGATTCTTATAGCGAAAGGTGAAGTATCCACTCGGTAGTAGAATAAGCATGAGATTTGTTACACTAATGAATGAAAGTGTTTGATTAAAAACCAACTCTAGGCTTAGAACTTCAAATTCATAGAATAGTCCCTTTAGGTATAGTGTGAATGGAGCAAGGATGCGCGGAAATTGCACACTATATGGAATAAACAAAAGTATCATTGTAAGGAATACGAAGTTTTTCCATTCTCTAAGAATGGCTGTCCAGCGTTTCCTATGTCCTCCATTCATAGCAGTTTGATAGTATATCACTAAAAAAGGTTGATGCATCACGCTATAATATCCCAGTTATCAACAAATGCTTGAGAAATGATCCAGTTCAATGGGTACATAGTCAATAAGATGCAGGTCCCAATTCAGGACTTTGGTGCCCAATGCGTAGACTTCAACTCCAGACGATGCACTTCTCCGCAGAGATTGACCAAAAAATGGGTCAGTGGGATCATTGGGAGAGAAAACTTTCGCATCCGGACGTTGTATAACAAAAACAATAGCAGCTCGTTCGGCGAGCCCTTCTTTCAGAACGCGTGCCAACGAGTTGACATGTCGTGCGCCACGAGATGTGGGTGCATCTGGGAATCTTGCACGTCCGTTTTCGACCAATGTGCAGGACTTCACCTCAATATATGCAGTTTCCTTTTCGTTAGTTAATTTGAAGTCAAAGCGCCCTTCATAAATGCGAGGTTCTGGTTTCACCTCTGGAAATTCCTTAAATTCCTTCAATGTTTGTTCATTGAAAATCCTCTTCATAAAGCGGTTAGGTAGAAGAGAGTCTATTGAAATAAGAACTCCAGCATGTCTAACACCAATGAGGTCAAACGCAGTTTTTCTGTTCCCGGACCTAGCTTCTCGAATATATACCTCTTTTCCAGGAACCATCAACTCATACATTCGCCCAGGATTCGGAATGAATACTTCATGTATGATACCGTCGAACTCGACGCGTCCTAGGAATCGATTGGGACGGTCGATAAGTAAGCACTTATGGACCTTCTTTTCGTGAGCCATTTGCTTTATTCATCCTAGGTGATACAAGGAGCAGCATATTCAATAAAGCCATACTGGTAGACAACTGTCGAAGGTAAGTTAAATACCGTATCTCAAATCATAAACATTGTATTGTTCACCAAGAGATGAAATAACAATGACAATTCGGGTGCTTCTAGTAGATGATGATAGGGATCTACTGACTATTGCATCCAAATTCTTAGACAAGGAAGATCCAACATTTGAGATTGTCATAGCTTCATCTGCTGAGAAGGCGCTGGAACTATCAAAGAGTGAGCCATTCGATGTGATTGTTTGCGACCACGAAATGCCTCAAGGTATGAGCGGTCTAGAATTTCTGGAGGTCGTAAGAAAGCGAGACCTGGACATCCCATTCATTGTGTTCACCGGAAGAGGAAGAGAGGAAGTCGTAATTAAAGCACTGAACCTTGGCGCTAATTCCTATATCATCAAGGGAGGAGAACCGAAGAGCCTCTATACAGAATTAGCATACGCCATTCGAACAGAGGTAAAACACAGAAGGGCACAACTCGCTCTTGAGGAAAGCGATTCCCGGTTTCGTGCTGCTTTTGAAAATGCTGCAATAGGAATGGCAATTGTGTCTGTAGATCTTGAAATTATACAAGTAAATGATGCTCTTTGCAACATTCTTGGATATGAGGAGTTGGAGCTTCTTTCCCACAATCTTGAAGATTTTATCCATCCAGAAGACTTGGGAAAGGCTCCTGAAATGGCACTAAGTCAATTGCGAGGAGAAGCATCAGGACCTACATACGAGTGGAGGTTTCTTACAAAAGGAGATGACGTTGTATGGACTAGGACTACATCTTCTCTTACTTACGATGCAAAAGGTACGCCGCTTTATTTTATAGCTCAAGTTCAGGATATCACAGAAGCGAAGACTACAACAAAAGCCTTACTGGATAGCGAGATGAGATTCCGAGGTGCGTTTCATGATGCGTCAACGGGAATGGCCTTGATTTCATTTAGAGATAATATAGTCGATTGTAACAAGGCACTATGTAACATGCTCGGATATTCAAGGGAAGAACTGATACAAATGACATTGCAAGAAATCACCCATCCCGAGGATGTTGTTAAAACTCCGAAAGTCGTTGATGGAAAATTCGAAGATGGAAAAACAACTATCCAGTTGGAGAAGAGATACATTCACAAGGATGGTCATACTGTATACACTTCTATCAGTTCATCAATAGGGTCCATCGAAGAAGATGACCCAATCTATTTTGTAACACAATTTCAGGATATCACTAAGGCCAGATTAGCCTCGGATGCTCTTGCAGCATCAGAGGCCAATTATAGAAGCCTTGTTGAAAGTAGTCTTCAGAGCTATGCAATCATTCAAGATGGATGCTATGCTTATGTAAATGAACCATTTGCAAATACTCTAGGTCTCTCAAAAGAAGCCGCATTGAGTCTAAATCCTACCCAAATATGGAACATGGTGCATCCTGATGATGTAGAGGGTCTCAGGGAAAGAAATGAAGCCTTGGAGGCAGGAGAGGATATTGCACCTCGACACGTTTTCAGATATATCCAAAAAGATGGTTCGATACGATGGGTCGAAGGCTATATTCAGTCCACAATGTACAATGGAAGACCTGCAAGACAGATTATTGAAATAGACATCACTGAAAGACAACTATCAGAATTAGCCCTTCAAGGAAATCTTGATTTCTTGGACACTTTGCTGAATACGATCTCTAGTCCAGTCTTCTATAAGGATTCCAGCGGCGAGTATCAAAGATGTAATATTGCTTTTGCAAGGAAGCTGATTGGAGTTTCGATAGATGAAGTTAAGGGTAAAACGAGTGATATCCTTCTTGAAAGAATCAAGGGACTAACAAAACAGGATTTATCCAATCTTGATAGGGAATTACTCGAAGGTGGTCCAGACCAGTCTTTTGAGATTGCAATCGAGAATCCAGAGGGAATACTTAGAGATTATCAAGTTAATCGGACTTGCTTTAAGACTCAAGAGGCAAGCCCCCTAGGAATCGTAGGCGTGCTATTGGATGTCACAGAACGAAAAAGGGCAGCAGAAATTCTTGAAAGAGAACGACTTGCCTTTCGCATGATAGCTGAAGCCGCTGTGCATTCAGAAGAGGTATCCGTCTTATGCGAACATGTATTAGAGGGGTTGATGGAAACCTTAGCCTTTGATTTTGGCACGATTCGTATAATTAACCCTGAAGACAGAACAGCTGACCTTATGGCACTTTGCGGTCTAAAAGACAGAATCGCCCGCAGAATAGTCGACAGGATACCGCTTGATGATGTGAGTTATCTTGCATCTAGGGTTATCTTAGATGGAGACCCTGTATTTGCAGATAACGTAAAGGAGCATAAGATTTACCAGACAAATCGAGATAGATTTGAGAAACTCAAGGTGGGGGGGCTAATGGCTTGGCCTCTAAGGAGTAGTAGTGGAGATCTAATTGGAGTCTTGCAGCTCGCTTCCAAGCAGCCAAAAAAGCTTAGTGACTTGGATGTTCATTTCTTTGAAATAGTGGCAGGCATGTTTGCAACCGTATTAGAAAGCAAGAGAGCTGATGAAGCTCTCCGACAAAGCGAATCCAGATTCAGAACAACATTCGAAGCTATTCCGCAGCCATCGTTTCTATGGGAACTCAAACAAGATGGTGATATCATTCTTAGAATGATTAATCAGGCAGCATTAGTCATGAGCCAAGGCACAATTATCGATGCAGTGGGAACACAGTATTCGGAGCTATTCGAAGCTAATCCTGAATTGCTAAAGATAGTACGTCAAACCCTGCGAACTGGTGAAGCGTTGCGGTCAGAACAGGAATTCTCGGTTCCACAATCAAGTGTAAAACGATGGGTAATCTGGAATACTACACGCCCCGATGAGAACACTGTCCTCTTGATCGCAACAGACATTACAGGACATCGTCAACTAGAACAATCCCTATCTAGACAGAAAGAGGAGCTTTCCGAATTTGCACACATAATGAGTCATGATATTCAAGGCATGCTCCATAACGCATTAATGTATACTGAGATGTTGGAGGGCCAGTACGAAAAGGAGTACGTCATGGGTATTCATGAGATGATAGATTCAGCCCAGGCGATTTTGAGGAGGTCTCTAGCATTGGCTGATGCCGGTTTGGTTATCGGTGAAAAAGAGTTAGTTGACCTTAACGCGTTAGTGGATGATATTGTGAAGAGAGAAATTGGAGCGAATGTGTCTTTTGAGAGAGATGACCTTCCCAAGATTCAGTGTGATCGTCATAAGATGACACAGATAATGGTCAATCTTATTCGGAATGCCGTCGAACATGGAAGACCCTCTTTAGTCGAAATCCGTTATGGCATTTCATCAGCCAGTCATGAATTACTTGTAAGAAATGATGGTAAAGAAATTCCAGAAGATATCAGGAAATTCATTTTGAAAAGGAATGTGAGTACAAAGAATGAAGGAGGGCTTGGTTTGATGATTGTTCGAAAGCTCATTGAAGCTCATGGATGGTCAATTGAATTAGATTCTGATGCAAATACTACGTTCATAATACGAATTCCTATCTCAGAATCCTAGCAGATTTCTTTTAATGCTGTATACTCTATTCGAAAATGGATGTATTGACTGAATCTATGGTATATCATAGAACATCAACAGGTGATGGATTATATGGATGATATTAAGAAGGAATTGAGCTCATTTATTCATGCTCTTTCGCACGATATGAAAAACGCCTTACATAATATTCAAGGATATGCGGATTTGCTCGAAGATGAATATGACCCAGCATTATTAGAGGGTATCACTAGGTCAGTCGCAAAGGCAAAGAGGATAATGCAGGAATATGTTGGCATCGCCGACGCAGGAAACCTTACAAAACGGCCAGCTGCCTAAAAGTAATCAGTAATAGAAGCTTGCTTTGACGATTCAGTTAAACTCGAAACTTTCACACCAATAAGCCGGATATGCTTGTCCTTTTTACACTCTTGGCCAAAAATATTCAAAGCCATCTTCTCTAGTAAATTTCCATCATCTGTGCAAACTGGGATACTGCGGCTCCTCTGGATTGTCGTATAATCGCTATATCTCAATTTGATGGTGACGGTTCTAAACTGAAGAGACTTAGTTTTCAATTTCTCCGCAATCCTTTCACAAATTCCAGAAATTGTTTCAAGTACCGTATCAATGGCTTCCGGTTTGATATCTGCCATGAAGGTTCTGTCCTTGCTAATTGACTTTCGTATCCGCGGGCCATTATCTATCAAAGGACGGTCGTCAACACCACAAGCGCGTTTGTGAATCCAAGATGAACCCCGACCCATAGCAGGCCATAATTCAGGAATTGTCATCTTCTGAATTTGTTCGAGTACTTCGATGCCATGGTTGTTCAAACGCTCCGCCGTTTTTGCACCGACTCCATTCAACGCCTGGACTTTCATGGGCGCTAAGAAATCGATGATATCTTGAGGATCAGGTCCAACCAAAGTAATGCCATTGGGCTTATGAGTTCCCGTTGCAACCTTTGCAACGGACATATTTGGAGCTATGCCAATCGAGCAAGGTAGATTTGTTTCCTGCTTGATTGCCGATTGAATTTCTCTTGCCATATCAATGGGTGATTCATAATCTTGAACACCAAATGTTACTTCTATGTAAGCTTCATCAATACTAGCTCTTCTAACTCGTCCTCCATCAGCATACCTTTCTAAGATCTTCATGAATTCTTCTGAGGCGAGTGAATAATTAGAGAATTCGCCTGAAACGAAAAATGCATCAGGACATAACCGATAAGCTCGAGAAACAGGCATTCCGGAATGAATACCAAAGGCTCTTGCTTCGTAAGAAACAGCGCGTACGACACCTCGGCCACTACCTCTCTTAGGGTCGTGCCCGACGCAAACAGGTTGTCCGATAAGCTCTGGATTATTACGATACTGCTCAACAGATGCGAAGAAGGCATCCATGTCCACATGCATTATCCAACGATCCATTAACTGAGCCCATCTTCTTTGTTGCTCACTAACACCCTTATGAATTATCCAAGGCAAAAATCCGCCTGTCCGAACGCTTTCATCCCTGAGAGTTATCCGAAGGTATTAACATTCATCATGCTATTGAGCCAGTTCAAATCCAGCAAAGAACCTATCCAAATCGACATTCCCTCCGCTAATGATGATGCCAATGCGAAGCCCCTTCAATTCCTTCCTAATCTTGATAGCTGCGGCCAAAGAAACTGCTCCAGATGGTTCAACAACAAGCTTCATCCGTTCCCAGAGAATTCTCATTGCTGAGAGAATCTCCTCCTCAGAAATAGTAACAATATGGTCCACATTCTCTCTGATGATTGAGAATGTGATATCACCAAGACTTGTGCGCAGTCCATCTGCAATGGTATTGGGCTTTATGCTGGGATAGATTACACCATCTCTAAGCGACCTGAATGCGTCATCCGCGTTCTTAGGTTCTCCTGCAATGACCTTGGTTGAAGGAGAGATTCCTTTCACTGCGAGAGAGGTTCCGCTTAGGAGGCCTCCTCCTCCCACGGGAGCAAATACAATGTCTAATGGACTGTGATCCTCCATTAACTCCAGAGCGGCTGTTCCAGCTCCTGCTATTATCCGCTCATCGTTGTAGGGATGCACAAGAGTGTAGCCAAATTGGTCAATCAGTTTTGTACAAGCTTCGACGCGACTCCTAGGATTATTCTCGCAGAACACAATTTCAGAGCCGTATCCTCTTGTAGCATTGACCTTGACTGTGGGAGAATCCCTTGGCATCACTATTGTTGCTTTAACTCCGAGGATTGAAGCGGCTAAAGATAAAGCCTGTGCATGATTTCCCGATGAATGTGTAACAACACCTCCGGATTTCTCTTCTTCAGATAGTAGCGAAACTGTGTTCAATGCACCGCGAAACTTGAAGGCACCTACACGCTGAAAATTCTCACACTTGAAGAAAGCCTCACAATCCAGCATTCCATCCACTGTTGATGAGGTCATGACTGGTGTTCGAATAACATAATCTTTGATTCGTGAATGAGCCCTTTGAATGTCAGTATGAGAAATCATAATTGTCAGATATGAAGCATCGATTCAAAAATATAACCTATAGAAGGATTGCCTCTTCCTAGGCACCCAGACTCTTCAATGTAGATATCGCTTTCTCCATTGACTCGCGGGAGTCGAGTTCGAGTATAGTTGGACCAGAGAATTTACCCACAAGAAGGGCACGAACAACACCTTCTATATCAGCAGTCCCTTCTCCAAGACCAACATGTGAGTCGTTTACGCCATCATTGTCATGAATATGCATTTCTATGAGATGGGGTTCTAGTAGCTTGACATATTTTGGTAAATCAATGCCTGCGGTATTTGCATGTCCAACATCCAGTACGGCACCTACATCAAAGTCACTGTATTCTTGAACAATTTCAAGATGCTCATCAGGATAGAGAATTATCTCTCGGTCAAGCCCCACCTGTTTGTTTTCAACACCAATCTTAATACTTCGATCATGTGCATACATCGCAAGTTCAAGAAGACTGGCCCGAAATCGTTGAATGGCGTCATCATGTCGAGAAAGCTGATTAGCGGGGCAAGCCCCAGCATGAAGAACAAGTATGCTTGATGACAACTCCACTGCGATGTCAATACAATCTTTCATGATATCGATGGATGCCCTTCTAATAGGCTCTTTTAGGCTTGAGAGGTTCACATCGTCATATGGAGCGTGTAATGTGCATTCAAGGTCTGTCGATGAGAGAGTGTTTCTAAGGGTATCCCTTTGTTTCGAATTCATGTCAGAGGGCAAATATGGAGGCTCAAGTTGAATTTCGATATACTCCAAATTCAGGTCAATGCACATCAAGATGAATTCGTGTAGCGGAATAGTGCACCCAGAATAATATGAAGTGCCAAGATGTAGATTCATTCGCTCCACCCGAAGATTATTCTCACTATGATTACAAAGCTCTTTGTTGAAAAAGCCATTGGAAGAACAATGGTTCAAAAAGCTCTCATTGGCTGACAAGCTTTTCTCCTCAGAGATAGAAGGAGGTTCTTTGAGCGATAGTAGCCTTTGTGCTGTCTTAGTTCTTGATTGGTGTTTTTTCCCTGAACACAATTTAGAATACTGGCACACGGACCCTCCCCTCCACGGATATCAAATTGCCATCATGGCATTGTCTGTCATTCTCGATTACTTGGCATCAGGTCTCTTTGGATGAAACACAAGAGCAAAATGGATGTCGATAATCCTCCATTTGAAGAGGTACACCTACATGAGAGGAATCAGACGTAAGGAGAAAGCGATTGAGAGTACTGAAGAAATGCAGAGTATTCTCTCAAAGTCGAAATTTGTTACCATTTCCATGTGCAAAGAGAATGAACCATATTTGGTGACCCTCAGTCACGGATATGATCCGAAAGCGAATTGCATCTACTTCCACTGTGCTCAGGAAGGAAAGAAAATAGACATCCTGAATGAGAATAATGTCATATGGGGTCAGGCAATAATTGATCATGGATATGCAGAAGGAAAGTGTGACCACCTCTATGAAACCACTCAATTCCGTGGACATGTCACATTCCTGACAGACTTTGATGAAAAGAAACATGCTCTAACTATAATGGTGAAACAGCTGGAACAAAATCCAACGAAAGCAATCGAAGAGCAGTTCAAAGAAACATCTATTCATAAGGTGAACATTGGCAGGATTGATATCGAGTACATGTCAGGAAAGAGAGCAAAAGATGTCATTGTAACCCTTTAGATGCCATCCTTGCTCAGTTTCTCAAGTACCTTAATAGATTCTTTTGCCCGGTCATCTGGAACGAAAAGATGGTCGTGATGGTAAGCTGAAACCACATTCAGGCTTATTCCGGCATCTGCTAATGCCTTTGATATGAACGAGAGGAAACCTACCGCGTTCAAGCTGGAATGAACTGTTAGTTCTATCCATGACCATGTGATTCCAATAGGTAGCCCCAAAGCCTCTGCTTCCCGCTTTGGCATGACCATAGTGACGCCTTCCAATTCTTTGAAAAGCAAAAGCGGGTCAAGTGGTATATCCGGTAGATCCTTCCACGGAATCGTACAAAACACAAGCTCAATCTGACGCATTTTAGGTTTCATAGTGCGAACAAGTTCTGCAAGATCAGTTTCACCAGTCATAATTCTTATCCCGACCTTATAGTACGAACATCACTTTCCAAAAGTCTCGTATGATACCATGTTCTCTAATGGTTCGCGTGTACGCGTAGCTTGTACATCATGATATCCAACAGAAATAGAACAGATAATCCTGAATCTCTCTGGAACTTTGAGCAGGTCTCTGAAGACTGGTTCTACTGCGGTATCTCGAACTCCCATCCAACATGTACCCAGCCCAAGATGATATGCAGTAAGAATCATGTTTTGAACGGCATTATGTGGATCTGCAAGGTGATACCTTGGATGTTTTTCCGAATCTCCTAGGACAACGACAACTACTGGTGATTCAGCCATAAACCTCCCATATGGATGCGCCTCTGCCAAACGATTCCTCATCTCTTCATCCCGGACAACGATGAAATGCCATGGTTGCTTATTTGAAGCAGAGGGAGCCCATTGTCCAGCCTCTAATATAGTCTGAATTTTCTGATCCTCGATTTCAGTGGGCAAGTACTTCCTAATGCTTCGTCGGCCTTTGATAATCTCCATGAAATCCATAATAATTCACAAAATCTGAGAATAGGAAGCAAATGAAGGCATCGATACCTCATTGAAGAAGTGGAAAACATCAAAAGCCTTCGAATCGAGATTACAATAGGGATTAGGAGAGAGAGCCCAATTGCGGAAAATAGCGATATACCCTGAAAGAACAGACTATGTTGTGGGAGATACAATTTCTGGCGTTGTTGAAGTTATGTGCGATGGCGATTTCGAGTTTAACGCGATGTATATTTGCTTCGAAGGAAGAGAGCATACTATTGTTACCAAACAAGTTGGCAAGCATACCTACACCTACACAGAAGAGCATTTTCATACACAAGAAAGAGTCGACCTCATGGAACCGGGAACTATGCAATCTGTTGACAGACGTGTACCGTTTTCATTTAAGATTCCAGAAAATGTGCCATCCAGTTATGATGGGGGCAGGGGAGAAATCGAGTACACGCTCAAAGCTAAGATAGAGGTATCTTGGGCAAGAGACCCAAAAGACGAAGTATTGTTGCATGTCAGTAACTTATCTAAAGCGGCCAATCCACAGTCGGTGTTTTCAAGTGAGATGGATGATGGTGTTTCCGTACTTGATGTTGAGCTCGAGAATAATGAGATATGTCTTGGAGAGCCGATTAGATTGAAGTATCGTGTTGATAGAGATGTCAAGATGAGGGGAGTCAGGATAGAGTTTATCGCCACAGAACTTGCTGTAGCAGATGGGAATAAATCAACACTCCATCAGAAACTTTATTCCAGCTTTACCGATGAAATTGAGTTGGTTCGCGGAAGTTGGATGAATGAAGAAATACCGACTCATACAGGAATGCCTGTGTCTTACGAAGGGCCACTAATCACAGTTGCTCCCGCTGTAAAAGTTGTTCTTGACATTGCTCTAAGATTCGACAAGCAGTTAGAAATACCGATTGGTGTTATGCACTGTACGAAGTCTAGCCAAGCTTCTTTGGAAGAGGATTCCTTTGGGTTCAGTTTTGATTAAAGAGGAGATGGGATTTTGAGGTTTCTTATGATATCCCTTCCAAAAAGAGACTACGTGGCTGGTGAAATCGTAGAAGGATTTGTGGTTATCACTTGTGACAAAGTGTTCAATGCAAACTCCGTGACAATCAAGTTTGTTAGCCGTGAGCATACAAGGATTATCGTTAGCAATGGTGACACGAGTACGACATATCGAGATGAGAAAGTCTATTGTAAAGAGACTCTAATCCTCCAACAGGAAGGAGAAATCGAGCCCAGCGAAACACGTTTACCATTTAGATTTAGAATTCCTGAAAATGGCCAATCCACGTATAAGGGAACGTGGGGGGCTGTTGAGTACACGTTAGAAGCAAAGGTTGACATCCCATGGGCATTCGATATCGTCAGCAAGGGAGAATTGACTGTAAAGAATTTCTTAGGACCTCCAAAATCAAAATCATTGAGAGTGAAGTCCGATAGCAAAGAGTACCCGGATCTTCAGGTGGAGATTAAAAGCGATATTGTTTGCATTGGTGACGATCTACAATTCAAAGTCTGTGCATCAGAAGCACGCAAAATGAGAGGGTTGAAAGTAGAGGTCATCAACCGTCAATGGGCGAAAGCTAGTCGGACGACTCGTGATGGTGATAGTACCGTTCTTTACAAATTCTTTGAGAAAGAAAATATCCGTCAAAATAGTTGGATGACCATGCGCCTCAAGACAGGTCCACGCATTCCTCCAACATTTGAAACCGAGATAATGACTTCTAAAGTGCTTCTAAAGGTCACAATTGATGTTCCTTGGGATTTCGACACATCAGTCTATGTTCCGATACATGTGATGCACTGCCCAAGCATTACGGATGATGAAGATGATTTCTCTTTTGAATCAATGTTTTAACTAGGCAGTGCAAAGAATGGCGGATATCAGAATTGTGTTGAACGAGCGACAATACACTGCCGGAGAATTGTTAACTGGTACTCTCGTTGTGGAGAGTCGATATGAGTATCACTTTTCATCTATCAGTTTGATTCTGTCCGCTACGGAAAGGACCAGGGTTGGCTATTTTGGAGATAACACTCCATTAAGGCGCGGACCAAGCTGGTCAAATGAGGGTTTTTGTACTGAAAGCAGACTTCACTTCAAAGAAGAACATGATATTCAAATGGATGGATCAGTTATCAGAGGAGTTGAACGTGTACCGTTTGCAATTGAAATCCCTTTAGGATATCCACAGACTTTCTTTGGTGAGATGAGCAAGGTTGAGTACACGTTAGAAGCAAGAATTCACTCTGAATCTACACCTGAGTACTCTGTAAGTACAACTCTGACTGTTCGTGAGAGAGTGCCTTGCGTTGAGCCAGAAGAAATCACTGAAGAAGCCAGCGGCCTATCTGTAAAACTTGAGACCAGCTCGTTTTGTATCGGAAATATCTTATCTGCAAGGATAAGAGTTGCTGACCAAAATAGCATCAGAGGCATTCGATTCGAGGTTCTAAACACAGAGGATGCTAGAGCCGACACATATTCAAGAACTATAACATACTCAACAGTTAAGGGATATCTTCGTGGAAAGGAAGTATTGCGGGATAAGTGGATAGGAATCGAAATGGAATTGACACATGATGTTCTACCTTCGACAAAAGGAGATCTTTTTGAAAACAAAAACGAACTGAAAATCACGCTGGATTTAGCCTACAAGCTGGATACCATAATAATAATGCCTATCTACATCGCTTTTTGTCAACGAGATGGAGAACGCGAGGTGGAATTTGATGACCTGTTCTAGCGTTCAGAGAATCTAGGCGCATATCATAAACCTCAAAATGGGGTGCGATGAGCGCTGGCGTATTCATCTAGGCGGCTTTACTACAATGCAACTCAAGACAACCAGGATGGAACTCACTAGTGTGGG
>CAYMLT010000059.1:0-13192 GCA_964391265.1 uncultured archaeon | reverse complement strand
AGGAGAGAACCTACACACCTATCATTAACGACCACCATATGGAAGTCCGAGTCCTGAGGCCTCAGGAGATTCCCACATTTGTTGCAGAGGGGCTTCAGGACGTTGGAGTAACTGGAAAAGACTGGCTGTACGAAACAAAGAGTGATGTTGAGATACTTCTAGATTTGGAATACTCAAAGGTTCGCTTGGTTCTAGCCATTCCTGAAACTATGGATAGAATAGAATCACTAACAGATCCTATTCGTCGATATGGTGAAACAATCAGCCACTTCGAATATTCACCGAATACCTTACTGTAGCTTCTGATGCTATCAGAAACAATCTCCTGTAGTCCAGCCTGTCATATGAACGAATCTAGTTGTTTCCACTTCCAGCTTACTAGCTTCCAGTGAGAACTATCGAACCCATTCGGGGTATATTGGCTGTCTGTTCAGCCTCCTCGAAAATAGTTTGTTCGACTATATACACTAGCGATATTGCGGAATGGCCATTTGTTAAGTTGGCAATTTTATGGAATGCTAGATTCAGGAAGAAATTCCTGACGGGTTTGTTAGTATTTTTACTCCCTTGTAGAACCGGCCTACAACAATCCCAAACACGCATTTTTCATGTAGGACAATAGTAATGTTGTTTATAAGTAACATTAGCTAATATCTCATAATATATTTCAGAAGGCCATCTTTATCTTTGCAAGGGGACTGCATAATGCCGAACACGATGAACACGCCACATCTTAAGGAGGAATTGAAATCATCCTCTACCGAGCCAGAACGGTCGAAGATAACCAAAATTCTAGTTGCTGGTTCTGGGGCAGTAGGAAAGACAACAATGTTGCAGGTATTGAAGGACAACAAACCTCTAGAGATAACCGCCATTTCTCAAGAGTATCACAGAACACCATTCATCAATATTGAAACAGTAAGTGTCGAACGAATTGGCGGAACCGGATCTAAGGGCATTTTTCTCATGGTGGATGTTGCCGGACAATTGGACCTTCCTATCCATGCATTACGTGATTTCAGCAATTTGGCCCTTGGTAGCGTAGAATTGGTGATGCTGGTACTATCTGCTGATAATATTCAGACACTATTTGATCTCAAGGATTGGATTTCCATAATAAAAACGCAACATAATGGAAAGCGACCCCTGCAGTTTGTATTGGTAATGAACAAGTGTGATTTGGAGCATTGCATTGACCCCGGACTTGTGAAGCAGTTCATGGAATCCGAACCCATGATTGTCGCATCTTTCGACATTAGCTGTAAGACTGGTGAGGGTTTGGACGAATTCCAAAAATGGCTAATTGATACTACCGCTGCAAAATAAATTGAGAGATGTGAAACGATGATACAACTTAGTCTTGGCGAGTGGCCGTTTGTTAAGCAATTTAATTCCTACAAGGATTTTCTCATTGAAACATATCGAAAATCTCTCTCTCGCTTAACCGAAACGCCTCCAAAGGCCTTCTGATGCCATCCCAATGCATTGGGATAAAATCGAACATTTAAAAAGACAATTTAATTATATTACCAATCGCGCTGATTTGACTCTGAAGGGACTGACACGACGAGGACATCAACATGGCGAATACAACGAATTCCCCCTACTTAGAAGACCACACATCAATAGTGGCGATGGAGCAGAGGTCACAAGTCACCAAGATACTTGTTGCCGGGTCTGGAGCTGTGGGTAAAACTACTCTTGTGAAAGTGATGAAAGAGGGCAAGTCTCTTGAAAGTTTAAATTCGCCTCTAGAGTACTCCCGAACACCATTCATTGAAATTGAAACTATTGGGGTCGAGAGTATTGGTGGTACAGGGTCAAAAGGTACCTTCCTCCTAGTCGATGTTGCCGGACAATTAGATTTACCACTTCATGCCCTTCGAGACCTCAGCCGCTTGGCACTGGGCGGAGTAGAGCTTGTAATCTTAGTTTTCTCTGCCGAGAATCTCCAGTCATTGCTATATCTGAAGAACTGGATTTCCACCATAAAAACACAATACCAAGAACGACCTGGAAAATCCCTCCAGTTTCTATTACTTATGAACAAGTGTGATTTGGATAGATGCGTTGATCATCATCTTGTGGCAGGATTGATGGAAGCTGAGCCACTGATTGCAGGCTACTTGGAATTAAGTTGCAAAACTGGTGAGGGCATCAAAGAATTGCAGTCATGGCTGGTTGCCAATGTTACCTAAGAACGAATCAGGAGAATACGATGAAATTGACAGTAACAGGAATGTTGACTGAATTTACCTGTCGAGTTTGTGGTGAACCTATCAAGTTTGATACTACAGATTCGAAGTCATTTGTAACAAAAACAGAACACGAAGATTTCTTCGGTATGAAGTTGACAACTTATCGCGTATCACATGATGTGGAAAACGAACGCCATACCAATTCTATTGTTGTTGATCATATGGGTATGTTTAGAGGTCACAGAGATGCATTTTCTGAACCCATTGAGAAAACGGACCCCTCAATCGATAGGAGCTACTGGATCTTTCATGAGGATACTCCTGCAATTGAATCAACTAACAATATCAGACTTGCTCTTCTCATCAATAGAGCAGAACGTTGGGTGGTTGATGTTGTATGTCCGAAGAGTCTGAATGCGTCGGAAATAGCAACTCTAGTCTTAGATCGGGTTGAGGAGGCTTGGCGTGTGTACAATACGATACCTCAGCCAATGGAAACTAGAATTGCAGATATGGGGCTCCATGTATGGACAACAGACAGTCGAGTTCTGTGTGTGAGCTTCAGAAATGGATCACTTGCAAAGGCAGTAGATGCTATTGCTCCACACATCATTGGTGAAATTGAAGATAGCATCATACCACGGCGCAGGATGCTTAACCTGATATTCCAGATTCTTGAGACGAATCCGGACCTGACACCATCTATGCTATCACGGATTATGAATGAAGACATGCTTCATTCCACGTTTCATACACCCTATGAAGACAGAATTCCGAGTATTGTTGAGCGAACTGTACAACGGCACCCAATTGCAGGAGAAATCCTTGGTCCGCTATTGAGGGGATACTTGACTTTGATTGAGGTTCTTGAAGGAGAGCATTGTGCGAGATACGAGGAAGTCTTCGAGCTTATTGATTTCATTAATAGACGACGTATTTTAGGATAGGTGAATAGTATGTTTTCTACAATAGGTGCATGGCTTGAAATTATGAAGGCAATTGGTGCTCGAAATATAGCAAAAGAATTGCGAGAGTATTATCGAGCGCTTTCTGTGAATGTCTTACGAAAAGAAGGGCTATTTGATTTCTTGATGACTCCACGAACAATCCAAAATATTGCTGATCACTTTGGATACACCGATCTAGTATATCTGACCAAATGCCTTGAGGTATACGCTGATGATGAGATAATCATCAAAGAGAATAACACATTTAGATCAAATGGGTCAGTAAATGAATTTCCAATGGGGACCCCAAAAGAGTTTGGTCCTGGTTTCGTACAGGTTACTATGGATGCCTCCGCTGGAATTCCCAACCGCATGAGAGGTCATTATACAACGTTTTCTGATGAGATGAGCACCTTCAACTGGGATGACTCTCTCCGGATGAAGATGTATGAATTTATTCGGAAGGCCGCGTTCAAATACACAGATGCCCTCAAAAGAAGTGGCAAATTCATCGATGTGGGTTGTGGCAGCGGAGTTGGAACTGCTGCAATTTGGGGTTACTACTACAAGAAAGGTTCGTTCCAATCTGATAACCCTGTAAAGATTTACGGATTGGAATATGACCCCAACCTCAAAAGGATTGCAGAAGAAGAATTCACCTACTCTGCTGCTCGTCTTCTAAATGTGGACCGAGATGTCGTAGATGCACTTGAGGAGCACCACCCTATTTTCATACAAGGTAATGCAGAAGAACTCCCCTATGAAGACGACTTCTTCGATATGGTCTACACTTCTCAAGTGATTCATTGGTGTGATGCAGAAAAAGCAACCAAGGAAATGATGCGTGTCTTGAAACCAGGTGGGCTTATGTTTGGTTCTGAAGCGTTTTACCCAACAATGGATTCCTACGTTGAGCTATACATTCTACTGAACGAGGGTGCCTATGGCACAATTAAGAAGGAGGACTTCTTCAGATGGGTAAGCGAGGCTGGCGCAGAGGATGCAAGTTCAGTGACTCCTGCAGGAGTCTTCAGGGTGACTAAGCAATCCTAGTACATTTCCTTCAAGAAGTGAATGAACTCAATAACGCTTTCGGAGTATCACTATGGCACTTATGACAACAACCATGACAGTAGCTGCTACTAGTGGTGGCAGTACATTGGTCATGAATGACACCTCTGGAGGAGGAACAACAAGCATGTAACCTCCGCTATACGTTAGAATTCCCGTTTTAGTCCAGTGTCCAAGTGAATCATTAGCAAAGATCTTGAAATCGAAATTTCCTCCGGTTCCCTCCACTTGAGGATATCCCAGTGTATAATTCCACCAAACTGCATAGGTGTAATTATACTGATAACAACCTATCGTGTCGTTCCCTTCGACCAATGATGGAGTTACATTATTCCATTCCGTTCCTGTGGTTTCCCGAAACATGTAGATTACTATATCAACACCATCGGTATCATTGATCCACGCTCGAAGTGCCCAATTATCTTCAGTCTGCCCAGTATACGCACCATCCCATGCAATTACAACAGTCGAACTCGAATTTTCAGGTCCATACCAATCTATAGTTGGTCCGCAGTTTTCAGGTTGGATGCCTAACGCTTCTGTGTTGGTAGCAGAGCTCGCAAGAGCAATCCCGATCAAACACACAATCAAGACTGAATGGATTTTTCGCATACATCACCTTCCCCATGTTTATACTAGAATCTACTCTTTGAACATCTGTTCATCGGGTGTTCGATTTTCTGGACATATCTGGTTCAAGGTCGAAAACACGGGAATTTACTAAGCATGGAAGTTCAACGCTTTGCTCCCGATAATCTTTGGAAAGATGTTTCAAATGGATGTATCGTCCAATATCTCAATCTGAAACATTTTGGCATCGTTCCAAAGTTCACATGTCTTATATAATCCCCATAGATACGTTCCATCCCATGTTATACCAGAAATTCCCCTAGCCACATCATAGACTCTACCCTCGATTGTTCCATTTTTCGTAAATGCAATGAGGTGCTGTCCATTTCCGGTCCAGAAATGCGTGCCATTCCACGTGATTGGGCCAACAAGGTCTAATCCAGGCATAGCGATTTCCCTGTGGATGGTTCCGTTCTTGTATAGTTCAAACATCTTATTGCCCGATCTATTAGGGACATAGAGGTATGTTCCGTCAGTGGACAAACTTTGACGGGCACCGGTTTCATTTTCAGGAATATCGAAGGAATCATAGATTGTGACAGCGGTTGCATTCACTTTGAATTTGACAATTTTCAACAACGAGTGATCTTGTGTCCAGAAGTACTCGCCATCGTAGCAGAGCCCTCTTGGTCCCTCTATTTTGGATGTATCAACAGAGAATGTTGTATGATTGCCAGTCACGGGATCAATGCGAACCAAGTCGCCAGAACCCATTTTCCAGAGATATCCATTCGCATATTCAAACGCCCACCCAAAACCCAATCCCGTTCCGATTCTTTTGACCGCTCTACGAGTTTCATCTACGCTTGAAAAGACATACATGTATTGGTCCTCTGTGTCGCCAGGAGTATATCCCAGATTATAGTTCTTGATATCCTCGAAACCAAGGTCCGGAATAGGAACCGAACCATTGCCGAAATCATTATTGGCTGTCAAAAGCGTGCACATAGAGCTAAGTCGCGATATGGCTGTATCATTGTTAAAATCGTCGAACTTGTTTCCAGTGACATTCGCATCTGCTATGCCCGCAACGGAGATAGCTGGTGATGTCGAGGTGTTGTAATTGTAGAAGTAATTGCCCTCGAGTGTGACCGTTGAATCAAAGACTATGAATGGAACATGCCCTCCTGCAAAAATGTTGTTTCTGATTTTTACGTCATAGTTGTATTGTTCAAGTGCAATCTCATGGTAGCCATTTCCATACAACAGATTGTATTCTATGACCGGTGAGGAACGTTCCATGTAGATTCCCTCAGCGTTTACCCAACGGACAATGGAGTGACTAATGTTTGCCTTCGAATCAAACTGCGAAATTCCAAGACCTGAAAATTCGACTATAACGTATTCGAAGATGGATGTGTTTGTGTTGTATAGTTCTATTCCACTCCAATCGCCATTGATAGGAACTTCCGCATCGGATGTAAACCATATTTGTTGCTCCGGTGTTCCAATAGCTATTACTGTGCCACCTACTACAGCAAAACCTACAGTTGTTTGATTCTTATAATCGCGACTCGGCGCAAAATAGATTTTCGTACCAGGATTGATGGTCAGCGTGACTCCACTTGGTACAACAATGGATGCATTCACGAATATTGGCCCTGACCAAGTTTCATCTTGCGATATAGTTCCACCCTTGAATACAGGTTCGTCTACAGTCCCCTTGGGCAGTAAGTAATAGACAATAACTGATGAGCCCAGAATAATAAGAATCAGAATGACCGACAACAGCTGTTTCTTTTCCAAAATCATATCTCCCTGAAGTGTTTTACACCTTTCCCGAGTATTTGTGTTTTTATGCGATTGAGTTAGTAGTGTTAAGAAAGAGCTCTAAACCCCGAGAAATCTATTCGATAGAAAACACTGCTTTCATATTTGGATTGAAATTCTCCCGACTTTCATACTCGGAAATCTCGGGAATCGGTTATATACGGAAGTTACTCGCTCAGCATGCCAACGAAAGAGAACATGTATTCCTTAGACTGGAACGTCAGAACTTGAGATGACCTTGTTGTAGGGACGGGTTATCGAACAGCAGATTCAATCATCTTGCTCAGTGAGAGTAAGGCCAAGCAATTTCCTGAAGATTCTGGAATCATGTCGTTGACACCTCCTGTTCTGTTACTCTACTCTGGAACCATGTTATCTATTATCGTTAGGAGGATTGAGGATGGAAAATCAAGTAAAAACAGTTCAAGAAATCAATGAAAAGATCGATGACGGTAGTGTTTGTGTTGTTACAGCTGCTGAGATGACACAGATTGTATCAGAACTGGGTCCAGATGAGGCGGCTCATGAAGTAGATGTTGTTACGACCGGTACTTTTGGTGCGATGTGCTCATCAGGCATGTGGATGAACTTTGGCCATTCGGAACCTCCTATCAAGATGTCCCGTGTTTGGCTCAATGACGTGGAGGCGTATGGAGGGATTGCTGCTGTGGATGCCTATCTTGGTGCAACACAACTCTCTGAAACCAAAGGTATGGAATACGGTGGAGGACATGTTATTGAGGATTTGATTCGTCAAAAGTCCATACACCTAAGAGCAGAGGCATACGGAACCGACTGTTATCCTCGAAAGGAGCTCTCAACAGAAATCAGTGTGGATGACATGAATCAAGCCATTCTGTCAAATCCACGCAATTGCTACGAGAGATACGCTGTTGCAGTTAACACATCTGACAAGACTCTGTACACCTACATGGGCAAGCTTCAACCAAATCTTGGAAATGCCACTTTTTCTGGAGCAGGTGAGATAGCTCCAATAATCAATGATCCATCATATCGAACGATTGGAATCGGTTCTCGAATATTTCTCGGCGGGGCAGATGGATACGTTATTGGAAGCGGCACACAGCACAATCCTAGTGCCGGTTATGGAACCCTATCGGTTCAGGGAAATTTGAAGGAGATGTCCCCTGAATTCATACGTGGGGCCACCATGACCAAATACGGTTGTACACTCTTTGTCGGTGTCGGAGTACCAATCCCTGTGCTAAGTAGCGATATCGCAAAGAGCACGAGTGTATCAGATGAGGATATTGTCACTAACATTCTTGACTACAGTGTTCCTTCTCGAAGCCGCCCAACTCTGAGACACGTGACTTATGCTGAACTAAAGACAGGGTCAATTCAGGTCAATGGTCGTGAGATACCCACCGCTCCCATCTCGAGTTTTCGGGTTGCTGAGCGTATTGCGAATCTTTTGAAGAAGCGGATATCTCTGGGCGAATTTCAAGTCACCGAATCCGTGAAGCTACTGTCATCAACAGCTGTGTGCAATCCAATGAACCAGCGAGAGATTTCAAGTATTTCGAGGATGCCAAACCCCGTTGTGTTTCCGGAAACCCAACTAGTGTATCGGGATCAAGACAGATGCATCAATTGTGCGCTTTGTGTTTCATATTGTCCTTCCAAAGTTTTCACTCGAGATGAGAATTGGATTGTTTACGATAATCCCGACCTATGTGTTGCGTGTGGTGAATGTAGCGACATCTGTCCGCAAAGGGCAATTACTGTAAGGAGCTGAGGTGGTGCAATTTGAA
The DNA here is from genome assembly GCA_964391265.1 of uncultured archaeon. Classification (GTDB taxonomy): domain Archaea; phylum Asgardarchaeota; class Thorarchaeia; order Thorarchaeales; family Thorarchaeaceae; genus MP5-2226. Next base: position 4,801 of record CAYMLT010000059.1, on the reverse strand, counting down.
AAGGCATTCAATAACAATAGACGAAACAATAGCAACTGTGATTGTTGAGGATGAGTTTGTTTTCCTGGCCTCACAAGCTGTACGGGAAGCAAGAGAGCAACTCATTGACTACATAATAGAAACTCCAGAGTTTGAAAGCAGTCTGAAGCCACTTTCAGTATCTAAACGAGCACCTCGATTAGTTCGAAAAATGGCACAGGCAGGAGCTGCACTCGGCGTAGGTCCGATGGCTGCAGTAGCTGGGGCAATTGCAGAATACGTTGTAGAGGAGATTGTTATGGCGGGTTCAGATCATGTCATTTTTGATAACGGCGGGGACATTGCCATGTATCTTAAAGAACCTATTATTGCTGGGATATATACAGGTTCAAATGGTGTGGAAGGACTTGGTCTGAAAATCACAAGAACAAACGAAGTCTTGGGGCTCTGCACTTCTTCTGGCACTGTAGGCCATTCATTGAGCTTTGGATGCTCTGATGCGGCTATAGCTTTCTCCCGAGATGTTGCGCTTGCTGATGCCGCTGCAACAGCTCTCGGGAATTCAGTAACTACTCGGGATTCCGATTCGATTGCATCTGCTATGAGAGATGTAATGGTTCAGGATATTGAAAGTGTAATGGTCATTATTGGAGATGCCATTGGAACTTGCGGAAGATTACCAGACATTGTACGTGCGCACGTGGACTATAACCTAATTTCAAAGGGCTAGGAGGCATAAAAAGATGAAGAAACTAAGAGTGTGCATTCTTGGATCTACAGGAATCATTGGACAGCATTTTGTTAGGCTCATATCTACACATCCATTCTTCCAAATAGAGGCGCTTGCAGCGTCAACGAAATCAGCTGGAAAATGCTATGAAGATGTTGTAGACTGGACAGTATCTAAGCACCTTCCTGAGGATGTGCGAGACGTCAATGTCTGTTCAATGGATAGGAAACTCCTAGAGGAAACAGATGTTGACCTTTTCTTCAGTGCCTTGCCAGCTGATGTTTCTCGTGAATTGGAATCAATAATCGCAAGAATGGGTTATCCTGTTTTCACCAATGCGAGTGGTCACCGAATGGATACATACGTGCCAATACTAATCCCTGAAATAAACTCTCAACATATAGAGCTCATTCATCATCAAGAGTACAACGGTGGCTACATCGTCGCAAACTCGAATTGCTCGACATCAGGTTTAGTATTTGGATTGAAACCACTGCAATCTTTTGGAATAAGAGAAGTGTTCGTGACAACCTATCAGGCAATATCTGGAGCTGGACGGAACGGGGTTTCTTCGATGGATATTCTTGGAAATGTTATCCCATTCATTAATCATGAAGAAGCAAAACTAGAATCTGAAACACAAATCATACTTGGACAACTTAGGGATAGGGAAGTTGAACCTGCGAATTTTCCCATAAATGCAAGCTGCGCAAGGGTGCCAGTGATGAATGGACATCTTGAGAGTGTAGCTGTGAAACTCAGCGATGATATATCAGCTGAAGCCGCCATAGATGCTTTCTCAGGATTCTCAGGACCTCCTCAAGAACTGCTTCTACCAACTGCGCCTAAGGTCCCCGTGATTATCAAACGAGAAGATGATCGTCCACAACCTCTCCGCGACCTCTTTTTTGGTTCTAATGACTCGGACATGTCTGTGACGATAGGGAGAGTCAGAAAGAAAGGAAGCTGGCTGAATTTCTTCCTCCTTGTGAACAATACCATCCGAGGTGCCGCAGGAGCATCAGTCCTGAATGCAGAGTATGCGCAAACCAAGGGCTACCTTGGAGGAAAGATGGAGGTGGCTGCATGAAAGTGATGAAGTTTGGCGGAGGTTCCTTGAAGGATGCTGAGGGATTCCTTAGAGTGGCTGATATAATCAAAACTGAACAATCCGACAATACTGCCATTGTTGTTTCAGCTATGTTTGGGGTTACCGATAATCTTGCATCTGCAATTGAAGCTGCTCTTCAAACGGAGGATATGATTCTGGAATTGACCAATGCGATACGGCTCATACACTACTCTATTGCCGAGAACCTAGTGATGAATCTCGATTTGCAATCCAAGACAATTCATCAGCTTGAATCACGTCTTAAGAAGCTCGATCGCCTTCTTTACGGTGTTGCATATACCGGGGAGGTTACTGATACAGTAAGGGTTCTAATCTTGAGTCAAGGAGAAAGACTTGCTGCGATTATTCTTGCCGCAGTATTGCAGGACCGTGGAGTTCAATCTATCGCGCTTGAATCTGATGCAATTGGAGTGCTAACTGATCCTGTCTGTGATAATGCAACTGCGAATCTATCTGGGGCTGAGCGTAATCTAAGCAGGGAAGTGAAACCGCTCATACTGCAAGGTATTATTCCAGTTATCACTGGCTTCTTTGGATGTACACCAGAAGGGAAAACTTCCTCATTTGGAAGGAATAGTTCTGATTACAGTGCGGCTGTTGTTGCATATGGTTTGCACGCCTCGAGTATTCATATCTGGAAGGATGTGGATGGCTTCATGACTGCAGACCCAGAAATAGTACCTTCCTCCACACGGATTAAAACTCTGTCATATCTAGAAGCTGCAGAGCTCTCCTATTTTGGAGCGAGAATTCTGCATCCACGAACAGTGGAACCATTATCGGAGTCTGGAATCAAGATATACATCCACAACATTCACACTCCAAAGAATGCAATCACAGTGATTCAGGCTGATGGCGAAACGAGAAACGATGTGATCAAGAGCGTAACCTACAACGACTCAATAGCTGTCTTGAAGATTCATGGTGCAGGTGTGGGAAATAAGCCCGGAATCATCGGTGAGATTGGAATCAGGATGGGTGAAGCAAAACTCAATATCCACTCCATTCTTACATCTCAGACCTGTATCAATCTTCTAATGGATGCATCTGATTCTGGCCGGAGTGTTGATGCACTCCGTCCATTGGTTGGTGGTGTGATAGAATCAATTGAATTGAAAACAGATGTTGCGTTGATTGCTGTCGTAGGTGAAGGTCTCCTAGCAACAGAAGGACTAGCCGCGGGTGTATTTACAGCTGTAGCAAAGCAAGGTATCAATGTGGAGATGTTTGCGGCTGGTGCATCGGAAGTTGCCTACTATTTCATTGTGAGGAAATGTGAGATGGAATCAGCAATTAGGGCAGTGCATGACAGGTACTTCTCATCTGCATAGAGAGAGGGATATTCCCTCTTCTTTTTTTTCATTTTTCGAACGATATGTTGCCGATTCTACTGCCTTTGCTTTGAGAATATCTCTATCATACTATGGCATCTTTTCATGATATCTGTTGGTTTACGAAATCACAGCTTTTTGGAAATATCCTGATTATGACATCTGTAACTTGCACAATATGATTACCAATATTACTATTCCAACACTAACAAGTCCAAGAGTCAATGCACCACCTGGAATCATTGCAACGGCTCCGGGAGTTCCAACAAGTCCAGCTACAATGAATAGGGCAATTGATGCAATACAATAGGCAGACTGCTTCTGGCAGTCCTTCATAGCCCTTGCATCATATTCTCTTTGCACATCATTGCTTTCAATTGCCATGATTCTATCTAAAGACATCTTATCCACCAATCAAAAAGAGCAGTTGTTTGAGTATTATCTGTTCGCTCCAACGCAGAATCCTTCTAATTTTGGATTCCAAGAAGTTTTATGCAGGATATTTGGAAATTCACTTGTGAGCGACAAGACAATCGATTACGACCATATTTCAAGGATCTACGATAAGGTTAGAACCGGTGATCCTGAGATGGTCCATCAGCTCATCGATGGTGTACATCTTAAGCCAACTTCCATAGTACTTGACGTAGGCTGTGGAACCGCAAACAACACACTGCTTTTCGCAAAATCAACAAACACCACTGTTGCAGGTCTTGACTTATCATTTGGGATGCTTACTCAGGCACGAACAAAGGCCATGGCTTTGACCTTCACACATGCTCCCGCAGATATTCTTCCTTTTAGTGACAGCGTATTTGACTTCGTTTTCATGACAGAGGTAGTTCATCATCTACCTGATGTTCCCAAAACAATCATAGAGGTATTTAGAGTTCTTAGAACGCCGGGTGCATTTTGTATCGTTACGCAATCTCACCCTCAAATAGCAATGAGGATGACCTCTCGATTCTTTCCCAGTACGATTTCCATTGATCAGGCACGCTATCCGTCCATTCCCCAACTAGAGGGTCATCTTCTAGCAACAGGGTTTAGAAAAATTGAGGCTAGAGAATATGTATTCAATCCGATTCGCCTAGGCCCTGACTATCTTGATACTATTGAACGTAGAGGATATTCAATGCTCCACAAGATTTCTGACGAGGCATATCATCAGGGGTTGGAAGATTTACGAAAGACAATGCACAGTGAGGAGTCTCTTGACTACGCCGCTGGATACACCTTTGTCTGGGCATACAAATAGCTCATGTAAACCCGATTTGGAGATCGCTTCCACTTCGTTTTGGGAACCACTCAAAATGGTTCCTATTTTACAACAACATCTACTACGTGTGTACTCTCTACTTCAAAGCGAAACATAACTCGTATGGTGAGTTTAGTACTACCCGAGGAAATCGCCTTGAAATACCAATATCCTCTCTGACCATCGCCGCCAGTCCAACCGGGTTTTTTCATGTTTTCTGGGTGGGTATATTCAGTATTAGTATCATCATGCACAAGTATGTCTGTATCTGCAATCTCAAATTCAGCATCTTCGCCCACAGAACCATGACGATGGAACCTGCATCTGATGATATCGCCAATCTCCAGGGTAACATTGGCATTCTCTGCTTT
>CAYMLT010000058.1:0-13341 GCA_964391265.1 uncultured archaeon | reverse complement strand
GTCAAAAAGGGGGTTCCTTACTGCTCTAGAGTATGTTGTATGTACGGCATCAAAAATGCTGTTATGGCCAAGGAACACGACCCCGAAGCCGATGTAACAATTTACTATGCTGATATCCGTGCCTTTGGGAAAGGCTTTGAGGAGTTTTACGAAATGGCTCGGACACGATTCGGAGTCAATTTCGTGAAAGGTCGAGTTGGCGAAGTGATTGAAGACTCTGATACTCAGAATCTCTGGGTAGAAGTAGAGGATATCAATACTGCGCATCTTGAACAAGTAGAACATGACCTGCTTGTGATATCCCCTGGACTTCAACCTCCCAAAGGACTTGATGTTATTGCCAAAACTCTCAATCTTGCTCAATCCGGCGATGGATATCTGGATATTGAGGATTCATTCCTAGCTCCAGTAGAAACACCTGTTGAAGGTGTTTTCACCTGCGGATGTGCAGATGGTCCGAAAGATATTCCTGATTCTGTGACAGCGGGAAGTGCCGCTGCAATGCGGGCAACTATTATTCTTTCAAAGGCGGGTGACAAGAAATGACCGAAGCAGCAACTCCTAGAATTGGTGTTTTTGTTTGCCATTGTGGGCACAACATCGCTGGTGTTGTAGATGTTAGTCGCGTTGCAAAGGAAGCTGAATCGATGCCTAACGTAGTCTTCTCTATTGATGAGATGTTTATGTGCGCAGAGAATGGACAAGAGCTCATTCGCAAGAAAGTCAAGGAACACGGTCTGAACCGAGTAGTTGTCGCTAGCTGTTCTCCTCGTATGCACGAACCTACGTTTAGGCGAGTCGTTGAAGAATCTGGACTAAACAGATACCTATTCGACCAAGTCAACCTTCGTGAACATGTTTCCTGGTGCCATACGAGGGAACCTGAAGCTGCCACAGAGAAGGCCATAGATCTAGTACGCATGTCAGTTGCTAGGGCTGCAAAGCTGGAATCGCTTCCTGTGAAGAAAGTCAAGGTCACGCCAACGACTCTCGTTGTCGGTTCTGGAATTGCAGGACTTACTGCCGCATTAGATATCTCAGAGCGAGGATTTGATGTTATTCTCGTTGAGAAGGAGAAAATACTCGGAGGCCATGTGGCACAATGGACACACTTGTTCCCATCCGATCAGATAGGTGAGCAAGTAATTGAACCATTGGTTGAGAAACTTATGCGCCATGAAAAGGTAACAGTTCTACGTGACCACAAAGTAACCGAGTTTAATGGCTACATTGGTAACTTTGATGTAACCATAAAGAACAACCCGACCGGAGCAGAAAGGAAATTCAAAGTTGGTACGGTTATTGTGGCAACTGGATTTGAGCCATTCAAACCAAAGGGCAGATTTGGATACGGTACTTCTCCTGATGTTATCACCCTTGCTGAACTGCAAGAGATGCCTCGCCGATACGAAATCTTCAGACCAAGTGATGGACGACATGTAACAAAGCTAGCATTCATCGGTTGTGTCGGCTCCCGCGAACCTGGCAATAAAGGGCATGAACACTGTTCTCGCCACTGCTGTTCTGCTGTCGCAAAAGCCGCAGCTGACCTTAGAGAGCGAGTCGATGATGTTGTAGTTCTCTATCAAGATATTCGAACTTATGGAAGAGGTCATGAAGAACTTCATCGACTAGCAAGAAACAGGAATGTAATCTATAGTAAGTTTCCACCTGAAGCAAAACCAGAAGTCACTGTTGATGATGGCGAGATCACAATGAGATGGTTCGATGTTCTTTCTGAGGATGAGCTGATGTACCAGCCAGACTTACTTATTCTGGCGACCGCTATGGTTCCTCCAAGTGACATTGAAGAAACCTCCAAAATGTTCAGTCTAACACGCAGCGGGGACGGCTTCTTTAATCCTGAGCATATCAAACTGGCTCCCCTCACAACACACACAGCTGGAATTATGATTGCAGGAGCTTCACAGGCTGCCAAGAATGCACACGAAGCAGCTATCGATGCTAGTGGCGCGGCTGCAAAGGCAGTTGGCCTTATGGCTCGTGGTGAGGTTGAGATCGAATCTACAGTTGCCAAAGTTATTCCGGATATGTGTTCATCCTGTCATACCTGCGTATCTGCATGTCCATATGGCGCAATAGAAATGGATCATTCTATCAATCCGCCAATAGCATTTGTTACAGAAGCCAAATGCCACGGTTGTGGTACTTGTGCAGGAGGTTGTCCGAGTAGTGCAATCCTCATGCTCCATTCAACTGATGAGCAGATTATGGCAATGGTACAAGCATACCTGTGTGTACCACAGAATACTGCAGGAGGCAAGGCATGATGACCCAGGCAATTTCCAATGACGCCACCTCAGATAGCAAATGGGAACCGCGTATCATAGCCTACTGCTGTAACTGGTGCTCATACGCTGGCGCAGATTTAGCTGGAACATCGCGTATTCAATACCCTGCTAATGCAAGAATCCTGAGAGTGAATTGCACTGGGCGATTAGATGTAGAATTCATCTTGGCAGCACTCAATATGGGCGCCGATGGCGTGTTAGTTAGCGGATGCCACCCTGGAGACTGCCACTACACAAGTGGAAATCTGAAGTTGAGAGCACGATGGGCTCTGATGGAAAAAGCGATTGAACAAGCAGGTGTTAATCCCAAGAGGGTTTGCCTGCAGTGGGCAAGTGCCTCTGAAGCACAGATATTCGCAGATGGAGTAAGAACACTTGTAGAGCAAGTTATGGAAATAGGACCGATTGAGAGGGAATGGATGTGAAACGTTTTGCACCATTTTTTGAACAGAAAAGAAGTCTCATTAGACAACAGCGTCAGAGCATCCAACTGATGCTTAAGGATGGACCTGCAACTGTTACCCAGATTGCAGACAGGACTGACCTTGAAAAGGATTTGATTGTTTGGAATCTAATGGGACTGCTCAAATGGGGTAAGGTCGAGGTCGTTGGCGAAAAAGACGACGAGCTTGTATATGGTTTGAAAGAAGTCTGAATAAGAATCTAGGATCTGGAATCTACCACTCGGTAGGCTCTAGGTCCAGGTAGCGGAGTCTCTCCGCTCTCCTCTTTTTAGCATGTTCGCAACGACTCTCTTCTTCTTCTGATTCAAGATGCAAACGAGGTACTTCTACTGGTTCCCCTTCTGGAGATACCGCTACATACGTTAGGAATGCTCTGCATGTTTTTCTAATCTCAGCAGTAATTGGATCTTCGGAAGTCACTCTTACCTCTATTTCCATTGAAGTCCTTCCTACGTAATTGATCCACGCCTCCAAATTGACAATATCTCGCTGATTTATTGGATTCAAAAAACTCAATGAATCTATTGAAGCTGTAACTACATTGCATCTGCAATGTCGTTTGGCAACGATTCCTGCAATAGTGTCAATCCAGTCGAGAAGCTTGCCACCATAGAGAGTGCCGTTGTTATTCACATCATTTGGAAAAACAGTTTGTGTCATCGTGGTTTTTGATAATGATACTGGTTTAGACATATAACTCATCCTTGCCTGTGAATTGAACCCCTCAGCCAAAGTTCAGTATTTACGGTCTTCTGTTGCTTATAGTAATTGCCCAATTTCAAACCGATGTTAATAGCGAACCAATTGTTACCTAAATCGACCATAACAGAAAATAGATATCAACTGATTACAATGAGTCGGCTATGGCAGTTGAGGGTTATCCAAATTGGTTACGTGGTTTGGATGTTTTAATCGGCATGCTCATGCTTGCTGTTGGGCTTTGGGTCCTCTTATTTATAGAATCTGTATCCGGATTAGCCTTGCTCATCTTTTCCTTTACTCTTATTCTAATGGGTGGTACTAGAATCATAAAGGGAGTAAAATACAATTCAATCGAGAGAACCAATAGATTACTGAATGTCTTGGTTGGTATCGCTGTAATTTTACTTTCTTCTAGTGTTTTTCTGATGCCCTCTCTAGGAGATGTCCTATTACTTCGGATACTCACATTTTCCATCATGTTGATAGGCGCATTGCGTCTCTGGCTAGGCTTTACGCGAAAAGAAATCCCTATGTGGGCCAGAGCGGCTCAGTTCATTGTAGGTATGACCATACTTGGGATGGGTATCATTATCTTCATTGTGCCCATTGCACAATTTGACTTCATGTTGTATCTCATGTCCGCTGCAATACTATCGAATGGAGCAATTAGAATTGTCAATGGACTGACTGGCAAGATTCGCTAATCCTCCTACTTGGTTAATTCAATGGATTCTGGATGGCACTCCAGAATCAGCATTGTATATTAATTTCTTACATTATTCATATACGGAGCTGAATTCATGCAGATTGCCCTTTATGGAGGTCTTCTAATTGGCCTTGCATTCTTGCTTATAGGAGCTTTTCTCACTTTTTGAGTACTTTATTGGATGCGAAATGAGGGGAAGCGACTCAAGAAACGTATTGGCGGCAAAACATCAATGGAGGCTCGATAAGGATGGCAAACCGCGAAGGTAAGACAAGAGAATCCAGAACAAGGAAGGGGCCTCAATGGGAAGATATTGCTGAACGAGCATATGACAGATTATCTTGGTATGCGACCCGCTTCATGATTATTGGTTCCATTGGAGTTGTAATTGGATTTGTCGCGATTGTGTACGCCATTCTCTCAATGGTTCTTTTTGGTTCTCAGCTTCAGGACTTCAATGTCTTCTTGGGATCGTTCGTCGGGCTCGGTGCAATTGTTGCCTCCCTTGTTCTCATATTCTGGGGGTTCTTTTGGAGAAGAAAGGTTGACCAAAGGACGATTTTCTAGGGAGGTGTATCTTAATGGAAAAAGGTAATTATCCGAATGCGATAAGGGTATTGGATGTAATTCTTGGACTTATTTCGATGGCACTAGGTTTCTGGATCATTCTTGATCTGTCTCTGGTACCTCTTACTGCGATTTTCCTAATGGTATTTGCGCTGATATCGCTAGGTATTGGACGGGTTGCTAAAGGAATAGTCGTTCAAGAAATGAAACCAGTAAGCCGAGTTCTCAATGTTATTGGCGGTCTGTTCGTCATGTCGCTATCAATAATTGTGTTTGCATTTGCTAGCCTAGCAATTCAGCTTCTTGTGCTGATTGTGGCATTTGGGGTGCTAGGGCTGGGGATGATTCGATTTGTGATAGGTATTATTGAATCCGACCTGCCCGGATGGGGGCGTGGGCTCCATATCATTGTAGGAGTTCTTACGATGCTCCTTGCAATATACTCGATTGTTTCTCAGTTGATTGGATTCCTAACACTATCTTTGGTTTTGGCGATATCGTTTATTTCTAATGGATTTTCCAGACTAGTTAGTGGCGCAAGTGGAAAGGTATGGTAGAGTCTTGAGTTGACTCTACTTCTTCCTTTGTACAGTATTTTGGTAGAACTATGCCTTCTTAGATTCAGAATGATTCTATCATACAAGATATTCGGATTGTTCTGGGCTCTTGCAGTAGGAGTCTAATCTGATTCAAAAGCTCTTTATAATTCTTAGACGATCAACTATAGCATGCAACTTAATCCTATATTGAGCACCTTGGAAGACTTGATTGGCTTTCTCCTTGAACCTTTGGGATTGAGATGGCTGGCGCTTTATATTGCTTTCATCCCTTTTCTGATTATAATCTATATTCTATACCTAATTAGTATTCGTAGCGTTCGAGTTTCACTTAGAAAAGCTGGCGTTCCGCGAGAGGCGAGTACAGGAATAATTTTCGGGATTCGGCTCATTTTCCTAGGAGTTTTCGCTTTTCTGCTTTTAACTTCGTTTGAGGCTTCATTGGGTGCTGCGCTCACGTTGAGCACTCTGCTAGGAACAGCAATAGGGTTGGCATTTTCAAGGGCATTAAGCAACATCGTTAGTGGAATCTACCTTTTTGCCGCAAGGCCATTCAGAGTAGGGGACTATGTAAATGTTGGTGGAACCGAGGGTCTCGTTGTTGAAATTACTCTAAATTATACTAGACTTCTACAGTCTGACTTCACTCGAACTTATGTCCCAAACAACAGAGTAATAGAGTCACAGCTGACGAATTACCGGATACGACTTGATGATTATGTCCGTGAAAGGGGGATTGTGAATAACACTGACCGCAGCCAAACAAGAAAAAGAGACATTGCCATTGGTGCACTCAGAGACTTAACCAAAGGGGAGGAGGTTCACAGATATTCCTTCGAAATCTCTGTTCACAAGGATTACCCATTAGATCAAGTTCATAAAGCTTTTTCATCAATTTGCGAAAAGTGGAGTGAAAGATTTCTTCTTCCACCTGAATTCCTTTTCTCCCAAAATACCAATGTAGCGATAATTTATAGATTCGCATACTTGGTTCGGAACCCTCAGGATATCTTAGAGTTCGGATCAGATTTCCAAGCTGAAATTGCAGAATCTCTCGTAAAACTGAATCAATAGCAAAAATTCAGAGCCTCTTTCAAATCCATTTGGCTCGTCGGAAATACATGAGCAGAATGAACCCAAGAACTATCATCACCAATAGTAGCATCGGGTACCCATATACCCATTTGGTTTCGGGGGGCAAGTATTCGAAATTCATCCCATATATGGACGCTAGGAAAGTTGCAGGAATAAAGATGGTTGATATGACTGTTAAAACCTTCATTATGTCATTCATTCTGTTACTGAGACTCGTTAGGTAGATATCAAGCATGGTGGTCAGCGAATCTCTATATGTTTCTACATGGTCTGTTGCTCTTATGACGTGATCATATAGGTCTCTGAGATATATCTGAGTTTCTTCTTGAATCAGCGTAGCCTCATCTCTGTTTAATCGGAAGACGACCTCACGCAATGGCCAGATATACTTCCTCATTAGAAGAATATTTCTTTTCAGATTGTAGATAAGACCAAGCATATCCTCAGAAGCATAGCTAACAATATCAGTTTCGATATCTTCGATTTTATCCCCTATTACTTCTAAAACAATGAAGTAGTTATCAACAATTAAGTCGACCAAGGAGTAAGTCAAGTAATCTGAAAGATTCTGCCTGACTCTACTGCCTTTTTGAAGCATCCGTTTTAGAATTGGTTCGAAAAGGTCATCTGCAGATTCTTGAAAAGAGAGAACAAAGCCTTTTCCCAATATAATGCTAATCTGCTCTGAAAATACTAAATCTTGCTGCTCATCATACGTAAATGCTCTCAAAACAATGTGCGCACCATTTCTCATGATTTCAACTTTCGGTCTTTGGCTTGTGCTGGAAATATCCTCTATTACAAGTGGATGAATACTAAAGGCAGAAGCTATTTCTTCAATCTTGTCAACTTCGTGCACTCCAGTAACATGAATCCAACGCGTTTTTCCTTCTTCCTCAATTGGTCCGCATTGGCCAACATCGCCGCCCGTAATCACTTCCATGTCATCGGCATTATAATCTACTATCCTGAAAGAAATTTTATCTACTCGTTTGGGCCCGGTATGAACGATAGTACCCGGCGGAAGTCCTGCCTTTCTCGAATTGGACACGCTTACAAAAATCCTCCTTAATGCTCACCAATCGATGCCCTTGCCATCCTCCCAAATAAACTCTATTGCTTGTTTGTTCATGCCCTAGCAGGGTATCAAATTGAACAAGGCATCCGCACAACTAGGCATATCCCACATAATGATTACGATTTTAGAATCTCACTATTCTAATCTGGTAATTCCTGCAAGTATTCTCTACTGCATAGGATCTGTGCCAGGTAAATCATATATTGTCGTCAATGCGTCCAAGAAATTGGGCATCTGTTTGATTATCTTCATCGGTTGGTCAACGATGACAGCAAATCTGTAGGTAAGTCCCGCATTTGGAGCCGACCAAACGATGTAATTTGGTTTTGTTACGAATTCTGATTTCCATGATTCACAGACCATATCGAAAGTCTTTCGAAGCTCACCATGATCGAATCGCATGTGATAAGTAAGGTCAAATGTGTACCGGAATGCTTCGCCTTCAGAAGCCATTGTTCTGAGTCGCTTGAGGCCTTCACGAATCATTTTATGATAATCTCGATTGATATCTGCTTCTTTGGACTTCTCTTCTTGCTCTTTGATATAATCATGTATATTGATTCGGAAATTAGTTATCTCACTATTGATGATTTTGTTATTTGGAAGAAGTTGACGAGTTTGATCCGGAAGAAGAATTCGTGTATAATTCAATGTAATCTCCCTGACTATTCCCTCCGTGGAGCCGATTCTTACATAATCCCCTATTTGGAAGGGCCTAGCTATTATTACATACAGACCACTAACAATGTTGCTTAGAGATTGTGAAAAAGCCAATCCAAGCGCAGTACCAAGAATTGCTGTTATTGAGATAAGTGTGGCAATGTCAGGGTCTATGGCATCAACCATGAAGGTAATTGCTATTACAAAGAATATCAATCTCAAAACCAGTGTGATACTGCCTGCAGCCTCCGTACCCATTCCAACCGCGTAAAGAGACCTTCTAAAAACTCGTACGATTACCCAGTAAATAATCAGTACGATCAGTAATTGAGCGAGGAGAATAATGTAAGGCATGTATGGCTGTATTTCTGGCCAATAATGCTGAATATACGCGATAGGATCAACAAGAAAATCTGGTGGGTTCTGTAGCATTGTATTGTCCTCTCGTCATCCAATTACATCCAACTTATGAATACTCCTCTGGAAATCCATCTTCAAGAATTATAGAACCTTCTCCAATAACACGATTCCAATCCCCTCATCCTCCTTCAGAGTCCAATCTAATTTGTAAAGCAGGTCCTTGAATCTTGTTGGAAACATCATCGTAAATCTATCCAACATATTGTCCCTTGTCCTTTCAATGTGATGCGATAAGTGTTGAAGGAAGTGTTTCTCATTTTCAGTGTATATCGTGAAGCTCCACAGAGTTTCGTGCATTTCATAACGGATACTTGCGACTGAAAGGGATTCGATACCATCCGTTGACTTATGTGCCCATACTTCTGCTTTCAATTCCTCAAAAGCTCTCCTCGTAGCATTTACTGCTTTCCAATCGAGTATGAGTGTGTCATTGGGGATGAGATTAGATTCGGTAATCAGCGAAAATTCTTCATCAATATTCAGCTTCTCAATGCCCGATGATGGTTTTCTCCAAGAAATCTTTTCGACTCCATCATGCCAGTACACTCCAAGGTCGTATAGCCTTTCCATTCCAGCTTTGGACGCAAGATGGAGGGAGGATTCATTTACCGATGCAGTTGTATATCGAATCTGCTTTACTCCTTTTATGGTAGCCATCTTCACTAGTTCTTCGGTTACTAGAGATGCATATCCTTTTCCGCGAAAGAGCGGATGAACTCGCAGTCCCTCCATCCATCCTGTTTTACCATCATCAATGATTTTTAAATTCGCTAGAGCTGCAATTTTTCCATTTTCTTCTATCGCTAGTGTGTGACACTTCTCATCTGATATCCATTCTTCGAAGTAGTGTGGAAGATAATCATGCCCTTCCCATGTATTGCGGGAGATTTCTAGTATGTCTTCCTTATCTGACAACAGCAGTGATCTGAATTTACGCATATTCTGTTCTGAATCTTTCTCTCTAATCTAGGTTTCTAGTTTTTTCCGGATACTCTAAGCCTAAAAGCAGAATTACGTTGGTTTAGGAAATATTGGTTTAAGGGAGTCCCATGTTCATGAATCGCAAAACTCGAGGTTTCATTGTCATATCCATGGTTTCATTGCTAGCATCTAGTGTCATTCCGATAGGAGTGTATTTCACGCATCAATGGGACCAGAGAACGGGAACTTCTATTCTCGGTACACCTCTTAATGAAACTGCGTTTTCTTCATACGCAGGAGAGAATAGTAGTTCACTTACGTATCCTAATGCATACGAAAGCACCACAATGCGCCCACTTGTGTTAATGACGAACTATGACAAATTCACCGAAGATAGTTCTGTATCGTATGAAGACGCGTTAACTATTGCACAAAACTGGCTGAATCGCGTTGGCCCCTCATTGATCGATTGGAATCTGTGGTACCACCTCAATTCAACTGCTCCTCCCTCATGGAAGTTTTTCTTCAATCACATTGATTTTATTGCATATGTTGTCGTTGACGCACTTGATGGGACTGTCATTGAATACGAATGCAAGTATCTACATGATTATGACCCAACACCACTTGATCTTCAGGAAGCTGAAAATCTCACCCTCGCCTTTTTGGCGTCTGAGCACATCATACTTCCTTCGACAGCCAGGTACATTACTGGTGAACCTTATGACTGTCAGCGATTCTACTCTCTGATATTTCAAGAGTATGTAGGTCCTGTCAAAGTGGATGGTTCTCAAGTATTTGTGAGGACCTCTGCATTCACAAGAGGGATATCATACTACAAATACGGTTGGCTCGGCCTTTCTGAGCTAGATATCTCTGGGAGTCTTTCGCCTCAAGTCATTCAGAATAATGCACAGCTGCAACTTGGAGGGCTTACAGATCCAGTTGAGCCAGTTTGGTTGCGATCTGAGATTACACTTGTTGAATTACCAAATGAGGCGAATACAGGAGATCGCACATGGCGTCTTGCATGGGTCCTGGAGCTTGGAGATAATGCCGATGAGCATTATAGTGCTCAGGTGTTTTCTGATGCCTTTTCAGGAAACGTATTTGGGTTTAGAGATTCTTATTCCTCCTACTCATCCGTTCCTGAGCAGACAACACTTTATTCAACAGAATTTCTTCTAGGTGTCAGCGGTATGTCTGCTATTCTCTTGTTGGTTGCAGGAATGTACCTTGCATATAGACAAAGAAAATCCGCGTAATCTGAGTCAAAGAGGATATTCTTCTCGACGAGAAGTGCCAAAACACCATCGATTATACTGACCGTCGAAGTGTATGTATTGAGTCGACGTTCTGAAGAAATGTGGCTTCTACTTGGGGGTCATTATTACAGGACCGAGAGTCTGAATCTTGTACCGTATACTAGTTTACAAAGCGTGATGCGCTCAACCCACTGCGACTTAGGCGTCAGCTGAATAGCCTCCCAGATTTCCTCGGGTATGTTCTCCTTCTTCACTGAGAGCTCCTTTCCAATCAATGCGGATTCTTCACGCGCCTCGTCGTACATTAAGACATAGACCATTGCAACACCCTCCCATGCTTGTGGAAAATGCTGGAATTCTATTAATGCTGCGTGGAACATTCTTAGGGCAATTTGCGGATCACCCTTCTTTAACTGTCTTAATCCTTCTTCCCACCAGACTTTTGCACTCTTTGGAATTTGATGCGATTCGATTTCAACCATGATCCCATCTGATGGCACTTTCAACACTTCTGGCAACTCTGGTTCTGAAGATTTCAAACACCTATAATCAAACAAGGCAGAAGCTAGAATTGAAGCTGGGTTTTCCTTGTCAATCTGCATGCTTCGTTGTTTTGCAATCATTGCTTTCTCGCATTCATTTAGGGCAATATGGATTACAGTGAGAGCCGACCAAAGGACAGGATGACTAGGTGAATATTGTGCTGCTTCTTCAATGAGAATCAGCGATTCCGATGTAAGTCCTTCATTGAATTTTGCCAAGGCTGCATCAACGAGGTCTCTTGTTTGGGCTGCTGAAATACCGGTTTTAGATGATGCTGAAAGGTCTGCAATAACCTCGACAGGCAGGGTTTGCCCATCCGATATTGGCCAAATCTCTGAATCGGTACTTAGTCCAACTATCGGTTTTCCCAATTTTGAGTCTTTGCCAGCAAGATAATTCTCTTCGGTATTTGGTTTTTCCACTCGGGTATTATAATCTTCAATTGCAGCACCGCAGAGAACACAGAACATGATCAGTGATAATGACATCAATATAGATGCAACAAATCCTTGGTACATGGTGCCTACTTCATACACAAAGAAAACAGAAACGAATCCCAGAATGCATAGGACTTTCTTTCTCTCCATCCTCGATACTCCTCATACTATTGATTAGAGAAGGCAGGCATAAACTGATAAAAGTGCTATTGATTCATCCACGATTTTCAGATCAACTAGAATCAAAAACCAATGTCTTAACAACCACGGGAACTACAACGCCTTCAATGATAGGTTCCCCAATATCAACGAAATCCCCATCATTGAGTGAT
Source organism: uncultured archaeon (assembly GCA_964391265.1). Lineage (GTDB taxonomy): Archaea > Asgardarchaeota > Thorarchaeia > Thorarchaeales > Thorarchaeaceae > MP5-2226. The sequence continues at coordinate 1,282 of CAYMLT010000058.1, read as the reverse complement.
ATCTCATCGATGGCCAGAATTTCATTTGTTATGCCCGTTTCTCTCTTCATTACATTGCCAACACTATTTCCAATATCTGTGTCAAAACATAGCATAAGTGGCTTACCCGATGCAATAGTATTCGGTATTGCAGCAACCACACCTTTCGCAAACTCTGCAAGGTTTTCATATGAAGGTCTCACGGCATCGTTGAAGGCAAGTATCATTTCATCTGTTCCTTCAATTAGATCAAAGCGTTTGATCGCTTCTTGTATTGCAAATGCAACCTCCTCAGATTTTGTCTTTGTTCTGGGAATATATGGCACCACTGCTGGAAGATTCCTGTATGGGTATGCTAGACCATCAGAGAGGAATGTTGTTGAGCCACTGACTTGTAAGTTGAACTGTCCTGCGCCAATTACTGTAGCCCGAATTCTGTGGTCCGGCTCACTGATTGGAAGATTCTTCTCTTCTGCAAGCTCCAAAATTCTCTTGGCTATGAACTTGCCAAGGTCATGGAAGTCATTTTCCTCCCTATTGTATATGTATTCTGCAACTCCGCCAGAAAATGAAATCGTATCGAAATCGCCAATGTACTTCAGAGGTGTTGCCATCATTAGCATCTCTGTTATATTTGATTTCACCGACCCTGTAAGTACATCAACAAGTGCTTCTGCAAGAGCGTTTGCCATCTTTATTTTTACTGAATCATCGATTTTATCGCCTAGGTTTATCGAGAGCCCTATCCGTCGGGCCACTTCGCGACCGGTATCCTCCAATCGAATAACAATACCTTCAGCATCTGTGGCTATCAAGCGTCCACCTACGTTGATTGCAGTAGTAGAGATAATCCTTCCTTCCCTGCAAACAGCCGCATTTGAGGAACCACCACCAATGTCGACATTCATGATTGTTTGACCCGTAACTCCGGATCTATTCACCGCTCCCGATCCGTATGCTGCCAATACTGATTCAAAATTGGGTCCTGCGGTAGCTGCTACGAATTTCCCAGCTTCACCTGCAAGAGCATTGACAATCTCTTCTGCATTCTGCTTCTTTGCGGTTTCGCCAGTGATGATGACTGCCCCAGTATCGATACTTGAAATCTCGATTCCTGCATCTACATAATCTTGGAGAAGAAGGTCTCTGAGGGCATCGTAATCAATGTGTCTCGGGTCCCTGAATGGAGTAAAGTGTACTGGACCGGTGTGGATGATATTGCGTTCAGTGATTTTAAATCTCTCAGTTCGGCTCTCAAGATCTTTTTCGAGGACTATCTTTGAGAATATAACGTGTGAAGTTG
>CAYMLT010000057.1:0-13507 GCA_964391265.1 uncultured archaeon | reverse complement strand
CGCAAAATCTACTTGGAGCCCTATTGCTCTCCCTGATTCATGGGACTGAATTCTCGCGTCCTAAGAAAAACGTATGTGCTGAATGTGCGTACAAAATGGATCAAGACTTCTCCAACGAGATTAAATACATCAATCCCGTGGAAATTCCAAAGAGCTGTTTCATTCGAGAAGGCGTCTTATGTCTCGGTCCAATAACAATCGCCGGTTGCGAAGCCAAGTGTGTGAAAGTTGGCTCTCCTTGCGATGGATGCTTTGGGTCTCTGGAACAAAGTATGCCAGCAGCCATGGCGAACTTTTTCTCAGTTCTTAAGATCAGTCCGCAACTTCAAGGACAGGCTGCTCTTGCCATTCGATATCAAAAACCAAGGTTGAGACAGAAGGAATGAAGATGCAAATATCGCACCCTCTCACACGCATCCCTGGTAAAAGTGAACTACTGATTCATTACAAAACCAAGGGAAAAATGGACCTGAAGTATCATATACCCCCATCGCGAGATTTGCTGTCCATTCTCTGCGGTCAGAACGTTGCGGACCTACCCAAATTGGCCCCTCGTATTTGCGGGACATGTTCTGTGTCACATAGGGTTGCAGCTGCTAAAGCCATTGAGATGGCCTGTGATATTGCTGTGCCACCACTAGCAGAAACACTTAGAGAACTTGCCATATTGGGAGAGACGGTTCGTTCACATGCCTATAGTGTATTTTTCTGTACATTCCCAGATCTGCTTAGTCTTTCTGAAACAATATCAAGACAGGATTTGTTTGGAAAGAGTGAGGTGCAGCAACGCCTTCTCTTTCAGGGCTCTTCTCTCTTTATGCGCGCTCATGAAATGGTCGAAAGCGTTGCTGGATGTGCGACCCTTGGAACTGCAATTGCTCCTGGTGGGATTCTACGTAATATGACCGCTGAAGAATCTGTGAGAATGCGAGAATCGCTCCATCTCGGATTGGCGGGAATAAAATGGGCTAAGAAGATGTACCGATCACAACTAAATGAAGTGAGCGATGATATAGTTTCTTTTAAGCTCGAATCTCCCTCCTATGTTAGTTGCTTTGACACTGCGACGAATCGATTTTCTTCTGCAGAAGGCATTTCAGTCATCAACTCTGATAGAACTGCTAGATCCTTTCTGCCGTCAAGATTTCTTGATAACCTTGAAATTCGACGTAACTCTCAATCGCCAATCAAATCGATTTATGTCCTTAAGGAGGACCCTGATAGTCTAATCTTAGCAGGACCGAATGCGAGATTAGCCTCACTTCAGTACATATCTGGTCAAGATGATCCCCCTACTGGGGGCAATTCAAACATGTTCTACGCTGGTCTTCTTAGGTTGGATGAGATGGAATTCTGTACAATCAGAGCTCTCTCCCTCCTTGATAGTGCGTGGAAACCAGAGGGGGAATTATGGACCCCTTGGGAATCAAGAGAAGGTGTGGGTGGTGGATGCGTGGAATCCGCAAGAGGAACATTGCTTTATCGGATAGAAGTTAGTGCTCAGGGACTAATAAAAGACATTGATATCTGCACACCAACCGAACTCAATGCAGGTGCAATGACTCAGCTTCTAGAACAAGTGACTACGGAATGTGGTAGACTTGGATGGTCAAATGACCGAATAATTGGCTATGCGAAAATGGCGATTCGATGTTTTGATCCATGTGTGTTTTGTGCAACACATTCTGTCAGAAAACGAAATTCGAGTAAGATGGGGCTTTAGTTTCTAATTGCGAGCCAGTAGCTATGACAAGATTTGTTATCATACTTTCCAGAGATTTGAGTATTCATAGTCTTTTAGTAGCCTCTATTTTCGGTATATTCACACTGAAGAGGTTATAAAAAATTGAAAACACTTGAACTTGCACCTTTGAATGGAAAGAAACTTCATATTTTGTTGGTGAAGAAAGCCTACAACGAACCATGGTGGGTGACATCTCCTATTACCGAGTCCGAACCTGGAATTGGCATTCTCCACCGACCGTCAATGGCGTTTTGCAATATGATTAGATTATTGACTGAAAATGAGAAACCAGACTTCGCCACTGACGAGTTAGGGATGCGCCATGCCAAGGAGTTCATTGAAAAGAATCCACTTGTGGACACTTTCACCAGTCTGAAAGTCCCCTTTAGGGCTGTTGAGATGGACGAATTCGCTCGTTCTTATTTGGCTAGTAGTCTCGAGCAGAAGATGGACAAGAGAAATGAAATTATTGATGCAATACAAGCACTCTCTAAGGAAAAAGGAAAATCCAAAGCGAATCATCAAATTGAGCAATTAACGGCTTATGGGCAGTATTTACAGGATCAACTTGAGGATGAGCTGCGAGAGATTGAGTTCGGGATTCGGGAAAGCTGGGTCGCTATGGGTATTCTCAATGAGGCAGATAAAATTCAGAAGAAGAAAATCAGTGGAATACATCTGTGCAGTCCACAACACTTTCAAGGTTTGAGAAATCTCCTGGAAATGGTTGAAGTCGAAGTCACACCTATCACTTACAAAAGCGAAGTGACCAGCACTGCAGATGAATCATTGAAGGGTATCACTGGGCTCACTGGTCTTTCCTCCGTGCAAATGATACCTGTTGTGAAGCATGGTAAGAACAAGATACAAAATATCTTGTTTTTTCTAGAGGCGCAGGAATACGCCAGTCCCTTTGATATCTGTGTTGCATATGATGCTGGTTTTGATATCGTAGTGCCTTATCCAAACGTATCACCCGATAATGTTACCACCCTTGTACAGGATGCAATCTTTTCCAGAGGCGCGAAGGGTGTGAAAAGCACATGTTTCTTCATTGGAGGACGTGACATATCCAAAGCCCGAAAAATGGCAAATGCCGTGAAAAATGCCATGGTCAAGCCATTTGTCACCTCAGTTATGGTTGATCCTCATGGTGCATTCACCACATCAGCTGCCTTGGTTGCAAAGGCGGAAGATTCTCTTCCTGCTATGGGCTTGGATTCGCTTGGCAAGGCAAAGGTTTTGGTTCTGGCTGGTACTGGACCTGTAGGTCAAAGCGTTGCGGCATTGTGCGGAGCCGCTGGAGCAACCACAACGATCACCTCTCGGACTGCTGGGCGTGCCAAGGATGTTGCGAAGAATCTATCGACGGATGAATACACCATTAGAGGTGTTCAGGCTTCAACACCTGCGACTATACAAGCCGCATTGGAAAAAGCCACTCTTGTATTTGTAACAGGGGCTCCAGGCATTGAGCTAATAACCACGGATCATCTCAATAGCGTTTCGAGCAATCAAATACTACTTGATGCAAATGCCGTACCTCCCTCAGGTATTGCAGGTCTCCGACCGAGTGATGACCTTAGAGAACTGGCTTCAGGCAAACTTGGCGTTGGACCCCTGGCCATTGGCGACTTGAAACTCAAGGTTCAAAGAAATATGCTTAGAAATGCACGCGAGAAGGGAAAGGGTATCTATGATGATAGTTCTGCCCTCGAAGTGGGGCGCGTTATCTTGCATGAGTTGCATGTCACAGGCAAGGCACATTCATCTACACCAGTTATCAAGGCTAAATAGGTGGCCGTAAATAGTCCAGTACAAACTTGCGATATTGAATGGGACACGTGCGAATTGAAGAAAGATTTCTTCGAAGAAGTCAGCATGGCTTAGTCATTGTGATCTTTGATACTTTGCATGTTTCCTATTCTTTTCTTAGATGGATGATTTCCACTTGAATGCGTGAACTCAGAAAGTAGAATGCAGAACCAACGACTAGCGTGCCAATCAGATAACATCCGCTTACTTCTAACGGACAGAAAAGGAAGCGTCCGATTCCAGGAGATACGTCTAAGGAGTCGGGGAGCTTATCCATTCATCGTCATTTCTGTTAAATAGAGGTTTGTATAGCTAAGGTCATTCGGTGATCAGGATGAAGCGTAGTTGCAACTGTGTCGTGTGCTTTGGCGGAATTATGACAATTCTAGGTGGAATTTTCTTCATTTTTACCTATAGTAATTTTGCTCGATCTATGGAAGGAATTGAGCCACAAAATCTCATGCCTAACTTTCTTGGGGTCGTAGTTTCAATTGCCGTTGTTCTTGTCGGGATTGCACTGATAGTTACCAAGAATCGGTCTGTAAAGAACTGGAACAATGTAATCCGTCTAGCTAAATCCCAAAACACCATTACAATGAAGGAAATGAGTCGACTGTCAGGAGTTCCTGAGGATAAGATTACACCCATACTCGTTGAAGCTATAGTGTCAGGAGAACTGGAAGGAACCGTAAAAGGGGATACCTTCACCAAGGGCACACCCAAATCCTCTGTAGCTACTGTATCCTCGGATACCGTCAAGGTCTTGGTCATCTGTCCATACTGTGGAGCTAAGACCGAGCAAGGTATTGCAAAATGCCAGAAATGTGGAGCTGATATGTAAGAAAACATGAGATGCATTCCAACAACTCACTAATTCCTTTGCAAACTCCCTTAGTAAGTTGTATCATACACCTAGGACCAGGGATGATAGAAGAGATCCGAAAATCACTTGGGTTAAACACTCGTTTGTCCAACTGAACTTATTCGGTGTGTGAATAGGGTGAAAAGCTGATTAAATTGTTATTCATGCTTGGGATGTATTTTCTTCCTATTAGGAGGGTTTCTCATTGGTGCACTACTTATGGGCGGTTGGGGCAACATAACTGCGATTATTGGTGCTGGTGTCCTATTTGTAGGTCTATTTCTGATATGTGGCCAGGTTCAAACTGCGAATAAATACAACAAAGTTGTAGGCATTGCAAAATCTCAAAATCGAATCACGATGAAAGAAATGGGTTTGAAATCAGGAGTGCCTGAAGCATAAATCGGACCTATAATCTCCGAGGCTATCGCGTCCGGAGACCTGGCAGGAACAATAGAAGGAAACACCTTCTCAAGGAGTACCCCTTCAACAACTTCGCTTTCTGGTGATGCAAAAGTTTTGGTTGTATGTCGCTATTGCGGAGCAAAAACTGAATAAAGCCATCCAGAGTGTCAGAAGTGTGGTGCAGAAATTTAGAACATAGAGATGAGTTGTTGAGAGTGGCATATCCAAGAAGGATAGCAACCCCAACATCTCATGAGTTTTATCGACTATCTATTCTTCTCTGTTTCTGAAAAGATAGAAATCAACAGGATTTGCTTTCTTCAATATTGGCAGCAGAATAATCAAGATCACTACAACCAACGCTGTTCCAAGTGCGGCCCAGTAGATTATTGGTGTCAAGAGGTGTCTGGTCGATATACCAATTGTCGCCCAAACCACAACCAACCCATATGCAAAGTCTCTCCGCAACAATAGCATTAGCATAGTAATTACTAAAGCAATGATGATAACCAAAGCAGTCCAGATTTCCTGTGCTGCAAGGGGAATTCCAGGAACTGCAACATTCAATGCTGATGCAGTATTTGCAATTGACGCAAGAGAAACCCATCCGGCATAAACACTGATTGGAATGTGTACTGCCAGCTTTTCTCTGATTGGAACCTCATTGACACCAATACCCATCTTGATGTACGTGAAAAGCATGATAATTAGAAAGGAGAAAATCAGTATTGGTGTGAATAGATAGATTTCAGGAGCTCCATATCCAAGATGAAACAGGGTCAACCAGCTAGTATTGATGATTCCTCCAACCGCATAGAAGAATGCAGTCCACTTTAGATATGAGGCATTACGCTGACTCGGTAAAGCTTGATAGACCATAGTAATGATGAGTAGTGTATAGATGACGCTCCAAATGGCGAATACATAACCCGGAGGCGTGAATAGGCTTGGGTAAGAATCTGAAATCTCTCCGGAGGTAGCGCCACCCAATGGTATTGCTTCTAGTAATGCATTTACAATAATTGTTAGCACTATCGAGAGTGCCATAACAATCTGAAGGATTAGTGAATTATTTCTTTCATTCATCTCCCATCACAGACGGAGATTAGCATTAACGTATATTGAATTGACTATTGTTATTAATGTATTCGTCGTCATTTCTGTTAAATACAGGTTTGTCTACCTACTCGTATTCAGGTGGTCCAATGAAGAATAGATGGAACTGTATCTCTTGTCTTGGAGGTCTTTTACTACTTGTAGGAATAGGCTTTGCTGGAGTGTTTACTACTGCATTTTTCTACATCACGATTGTGTTAGCACAACCTTTTGATGGTGGATGGACTATTGTTCACTCACTAATCACCAGCGGCGTTGTTATGGCATTCATTGGCGTGATCTGTCTATATTTCCAGTTTTCCAGAGTAGGGAAATGGAACTCGCTAGTTCGATATGCAAACACCCAAGGTGAGATAACTTTTCAAGAAGCTGGTGAGAAGGTAGGGATTTCTGCAAAGAAAGCCAAAGATATCGTTTATGAGGCAGTTTCACTTGGAGAATTATCTGGAACCATTAGTGGTGATTCATTCACAAGAGGAACGCCTGCAGTAATTACTAGGGTTTCCGAACAACAACTAGTACTGGTCGTCTGTCCCTATTGCGGAGCAAAGACGGAACAAGGTAAAACAAACTGCCAGAGTTGCAACGCAAAGATCTAGTTAGCATTCTTTATTGAGAGATGAATGTCGTTTCCAAGATGCTTTCTACCCTGAAACGGTGATTGTTTCTTGGTGAGAAGCTTCTGAACATGCTATTCAGTGCCATTTAGCAATTTATCTTGGGATTAGTCCGTTTTTGTAGAATTTCCCAATTTGGGGCGGTTTAGGCAACTTTTTCACCTCAAATTAGTTCAATTGGAATTGGTGCAAAAGTGATGACGTTTTGTGAGCTCATAGTTAGAGAAACAGGTTCTAAATTAGTGGGTCTGACTCAGACGACATTACAGGTCAATGTGGGAAATCGGTGCAATCATCTTTGCAACCGTTGTCATGTGTCGGCTACGCCCGCGAGCACGGATATTATGTCATGGGCGATAATGGAAGAAGTCCTTAAGGTCGCTGATCAAATCCATCCAGAACTCATAGATATCACAGGTGGATCTCCTGAATTGAATCCCTCTCTCCCTCGTTTTCTTCGAGCTTTGGCCGATAAGAATTACAAAATTCAGGTTCGTACCAACCTTACTGTATTGTTGGATCCAGTGTTATCAGGAATTATGGATTTGTATCGGGAGCTTAGGATTCGGGTAGTCGGGTCATTGCCATGTTACCTTGAAGCAGATGTGGATCGGCAACGAGGGAACGGTGTATTCAAGAAGAGTATTCAAATCCTAAAAGATTTCAACGCTCTTGGTTATGGGGTGAATCCTGAATTAGAATTGGACTTAGTTTTCAATCCGGAAGGAGCCTTTCTACCTTCTGATCAATCTGAATTAGAAGCTACCTACAAAGATATTCTTTCGAACGAATTCGGGATATCTTTCAACCATCTGCTAACCATCACCAATATGCCGATTGGCCGATTCAAGCAATTATTGGATGAGGAAGAGCAAGCGTCACACTATCAGATGCTCCTTGAGAATACCTTCAATCCTGATACATTGGATAAGCTGATGTGCAGGTATCAGGTCTGTATCGGATGGGATGGACTAATCTATGATTGCGACTTCAATTTCGCGCTCAAACTTCCCGTCGTAACTACACCAAAGAATGTCCATCAATTTGATAGTGTCACTCACAGAACCCGTGAGATTGTGACAGGTCCCCACTGTTTTGGTTGCACGGCTGGAAGTGGCTCTTCTTGTGGTGGGGCGCTCGAGTAGTAATCTAAAATCGGGTAGGGTGCGAATATGAGCAGTATTGCCAACCGTTTTCGTCCCGGGGTCTTTGTCTTGATGAAATATCCTGAGAAAGGCAAGGTCAAGTCGCGGCTTGCCAAATCTATAGGAGAAGAAGCTGCGATGAATCTGTATCGCGCGTTTATTCAGGACACACTCAAGACTGTACGATCTCTTGATATTCCCTTCTATATTGCAGTGTATCCCCCGGAGTCTGAGGAACTGTTCGAGCAATGGCTTGGACCATCGCATAGGTTCTTTCGCCAAAAGGGTATCAATCTCGGGGAACGTCTTCGAAATGGATTCTCTACGATGTTTGAGAAAGGGTATCACCAGGTGATTGCTCTGGCAAGTGACTGTCCGGACCTCCCCATTGAACTTCTGCAAAAGGCAGTGTACACCCTTCAGTCGCAAGAGATTGTAATTGGACCTGCTCCTGATGGCGGATATTATTTGATTGGTTTTTCGAAGGACTGTTTCCATCCCGTCGTGTTTGACAAGATATCCTGGGGCTCTGATACGGTGTTTCAGGAAACGCTAAAAAGAATTGAATCAGTCACTAGCAAAATCCACATTTTACGGGAATGGCCAGATATCGATACAAAAAGTCACCTTCGGCAATTCTATAAGACATACCAGTTGGATTCCTCAAATACTCTCCATTCAATGAAATATCTTCACAGCCATCCTAAGCTTGTGCAAATCCTATTCTCATAGTTGGTATTCTGCCGCTGAAATCTTGATTATTTCAGGGGATGATTGCTTGGAGGCTGATTGGGAATAGAGCGAAGCCTAGTGCAATAGTGATCCAAAGGAACCAGAAACTGATCTTTGGCCAAGGCCTATTCTTTAGGTTGTACCCGACCTTGAATTGTTCGTACATAAACAGGATCGCCAAAATAATCAGGTTGACATCAAATACATATGTAACGAGATCAAACCTCTCTGTGGGAAGATTGAGTAAGAAGCCAATGCTCTGCCCAAGGCCTGTACCAATTGTGTCAAGTTGGGATTCAAATGGCAATCTGCCGACGAAGAATACAAACCCCATATGTGCAATAAGCAGCCAACAGATGATTAGTGAATGCATAACAATCCAATTCTGATTCCGTTTCGATATCCGATCATAAAAGAGCGGAGTATTGCTTCTACGCTCGATCAAGACAACGATGATCCACACCGAGAGGATGAACAATGCTATCAATGTCATCGAAGTTGTATTAAACGCGCCACTAGAAGTGAGCGGCATTAACGATGCCTGGATAACTGCAATAACTCTACTAGTAACGGTTTTTTGGTAGAACGAAGCGCCGATTGTAATTATTATCAGAGCATAAACCCAATTATGGGACCATCTCGGGTCTTCGATATATGCATCAATGGTAAATGGCAGCAGCCAAAAAATAAGGTACATGATGCCCATTAACAATAGCCCTAATCCCGGGCCTATCTGATACCTATTTACTCCAGTTATGTTGGTTTCGGGTGTCGTCTCCTCTGTCAAGACATCTTCCTCCCATTATACGCCGAATAATCTTAACAACAAAGAACAGGTTAGACAATAATATGTCTATTTATTCTCGATTGCAGCACATCATCTGACAAGAATACCGTGGTGAACAGATTGGTAGATACCCCTTTGATCTCTGTGATTATTCCCATTCATTCAATGAACAATAAACTTACACACATCAGGAAGGCATTATCTACCGCAACTATACCTACACAGATAATCTTGGTGTTAAACAATCCGACACTTGTTAAGCAGATAGCTCCCAACGCTTCCAACGAATCCATGGTGATTGCCCCTAGAAGAGGTCGTGGATTTGCATTTCTTGAGGGTATCTCGAATATCAAAGGCAATATCTCTCTGTTATTACACTCGGATACAATTCCTCCACATGGATGGGACCGCTCCATTCTTGCCGCATTGGAGGATCCTCATGTGATGGGTGGAGGATTTTCACTGACCTATAACACCCGTAAACCTTACCTAGAGCTAGGCATCAGGATAATGGATCAGTGGTTTCGCATAGCAGGGGAACTCTATGGCGACCGTGCCTTGTTTATTCGCTCTCACCTTCTAAAACGCTGTTTTCCGGCGCTTGAGGTTCCGCTGTTCGAGGACTTGCGATTGATACAATGCATGCATTATTATGGCAAGGTTGTATTGCTCAAAGAGAAAGTTGAAACGGATGCCAAGAGTTTGCGAGAGCTTGGATTCTTACGGTATTTTGGTAACTTCTTGCTTTGTCGATTTTGGTATGCATTGGGAGGGTCCCCATTCCAGATCTACAATGCCTACTATTCAGTATCAAAAGAGAAACAATAGACTTTTGCACTAGCCCTTCTACTATCTCCCACAGATTGGAATGGTGTCAGACAATTATTGTTTCAGATTATGCATCAACAAGAATCTTTCTTGACACATCTTTCAGTGTGTCACAGCCAGTCATTATCATGGCTCTTCGAAGGTCGCCTTTAACATAATTGTAGTACATCTCAACAGCCTTCTCTCCTCCACCTATGGACATCCTAAGAAGTGGTCGTCCAATATGGGCTGTGTCTGCTCCTAATGCCAAGATCTTTAGGACATCGAATCCAGTTCTCACCGCACCATCTGCCATAATTGTGATTTTACCCTTAAATTCATCCGCAATCGCAGGCAGGACATCAGCGACTCCTTCTCCGCAGTCTAGAACCCTTCCACCATGATTGGATACAAATAGTCCTGCGGCACCCGAATCAACAACTGCTCCAGCATCTTCCATGCTCATGATTCCTTTGAAAAAGACTGGTTTATCGGTACAGTTTACAAGTTCTTGCAATTCATGTTCGCTCTTTCTATAAACCGGTTTTCCCTTTGCAGCCCATATTGTGGACCCACATCCATCTAAATCAAATCCAATTGCAGGTGCGTTGCATACCTCAGCCAGCTTAATGAGTTCAAATAGTCGTTCCTGAGATTGAGGTTTGAAAACTGCAATCCCCCACCCTTCATTTTCCTTTACCATATCAATTCCGAGATGATCTGAGACTGCGGCAGTATTTCCAACAAGACCAATTGTTCCAAATGCTTGAGCTCCTCTCAGTAGTCCTCTGTAGAAATCTTCCTCTGGAATTGCATCATTCATGCTTGTCTTCACTCCTGACATACTGCAGCCCATGACTGGAGCTACAATCTCTTTGTCGAAGATTTTCATTGACATCTCGGGTTCATAATGTGATTTGATCAAACGAGTCTTGAATCGATACTTTTGTAAGGCCATGGAGTTCGCATTGAATGTATTTCCCTGTCCTGCACCGCCTAATCCAATTGGTTTCCCAAATTTCTGACCTACACACAAACGGTCTCGGCTTCCATCGCAGATACTATAAGCTCCACATAGACCAGTCAGTTTCTCTCGTGCAACACTGCGAAAGTAGTCAATATCTTTCTTCTCAGCCTCAGACATCTGCACAGATTGTAATCTTGATTGACGGCCACTCACTTGAAAAAAGACTTCATCCGTTGTTTCTTGAAGATACTCCTTTGTTTTTCCACAGATTGGGCATCGCCATTCTGTAGGAATATCAGCCTTCTTTGTTCTTGGAACAAGACCCGTACCACGATCCCCTTCCTCTTCATCATAAACATAAGCGTTGCAAAACGTGCATATATATCTCAATCTTCTACCTCCGAAATCCAGCTTGAAAATTCTGAAGTTTAGCACCAGAGTTATGATGTTCAGTGATAAAATATTGCTGGACATAGATTATAACCCTGCAATATTTGTTCTGCTTTCGTCTATCTCTCAAATACCATCTTCATTCTCAGTGCAAAGTCCAGGCAAACCGTCCATTACCGCATTGCCACTTAACAAATGTTAATTACCCCTTGTGAGAATTGAGTATTATACAGAATGACGGTAAGAATTCCAAAAACGTTTCGAATGAAGGGTTCAGTATTCACGATGTATCATACATTAGAAATCGATGATGATTCTGTTCCAATCTCCTTTGAAGAAGATAAAGATCAGAATGGCGTGGAACAGGCCAAGAAAACTAGTACACCACTAGTAGTTCTGATGCTTGCTTTGACAAGTATATTCCTGTTGCAGATAGCTGGCTTTGCATTCAATCAAATTGGTATACCTGTTTGGTTGGCATTTGTGATTATACCTGGTGCACTAATTGGCAGTCTAGTCAATATTCCGCTATACACCATTGAAACTGAGGCGCCTCCTAGAATTGAGCCACAATTCCCAACCGATTGGGGTCTAAGCTTACAACTGATTCGATCCGACCCTCCCAAGAAAACAAGAATCAGTATTAACTTAGGAGGGGCTATAATACCTGTACTAGTGAGTACTTATCTTATCCTACTGAATTTATCCTTCTTAATACCGATATTGATTGCCACATTGGCGGTGTCAATAGTAGTGCACCGCATTGCAAGGATACGACCAAACATTGGGATTTCTACTCCAGCTCTTCTGCCACCACTTGCAGCCATTATAGCAACCATGCTTGTGGGTGCCATATTCACTGGAATCATCAACCTTTACGCAATTGCTTACATATCAGGAACATTGGGGACTCTCATCGGTGCTGATATCCTTAACCTCGGAAAACTATCTCAATTGAAAACTGAAACTGCATCCATAGGTGGTGCAGGCACTTCAGATGGAGTGTTTCTCACTGGACTGCTTGCAGTGTTACTCCTATAGATTCACCGTTGATACGTGAGGTTAGATGCAGGTTTCGCAGTGAAGATAGTTCTAGGTAACGTATAGGTACTAGAATCCAAAGCCTGAAATCAGAGAATTCGACTTGATTCCGTTTTTTGGGGTCGCGTAGAAAAGAAAGGATTACAAAATGAGTCGTAAAGTTTGTATCGCAGGTGGTCCTCTCTTTTACTGCTTTGTGGCACCATCGAGGAAAAGAGTGACTACCAAATCGGGAATTTCATCTAGCTTTGGCCAGATTCCTTCCGATTTCCAATGTTGAATGAAGAGAAGCGTTAGTAGACCTAGGAAAACGAGCGATAGCTGAGCAGTTGGTTTATCCTCACGAATTTCGTGTCGTTTTAATCCTTCTTCGAGAATTTCTGATACTGCTTCAATAAAAGGTGCTAGATGTGTAATCACTAAGTCATAATTCTTGGATTGGGGATTCATTGCCTCGCCAATGAGAACTTTCATAAAAGGTTCTTCCTTTCGAAGAATAGATACATCTGCTGAAGCCAGTTCCTTCAGAGAGGATCTGACAGATGTGCTTCTCTGCGTCAATGAGTAGTGATCCACCGTATGCTGTGCTGCTTCAGCTATTACTTCACCAAAGAGTTCTTCCTTGCTTTTAAAATAATTATAAATTGTGCCTTTTGAGTAACTTGCTGACAGTGCAATCTCATTGATATTTGCTGCTTCAAAGCCATATTTGGCGAAGTGCTTGGCAGCTTCTTCTAAGAAGCGTTTCCTAACAGCTTTCTTCTCTTCAGGAGAGATCTTTACCATAAGTGTCACTCAAGCCAAATCTGTCCATGTATCATATATGTACTGCGGATATGCGGCCATCCATGAGAATTCTTTTCATTTATTGTAACTCAATGTATCATAAGAAGCAGAAATCTCCCTGTAGGTTGGAATATTTGGGAAATTCGACAATTCCCAGACATTGCAAAAGGTATCTCCTCCTACTCAATATCTTCTGGTCATTCAAACTAAAGCGGTTCTATATGATTTCTTATTAATATATTCCCATAGATTTGTTCAATACTTTTCCTTTCATCGGTCATCCAGGGATGAAA
>CAYMLT010000056.1:0-13931 GCA_964391265.1 uncultured archaeon | reverse complement strand
GGAAGGATTCCACAGAAAACCTGTTCTACATGAGTTGGAAGGGGACATGACGAATGGTAAGAATAATCTAACACTTATATGGCCTCACACTGATACAAGCTTTAGGTGCATGGTGAAGTTGAGGCTTAGAGAGGTCGCAAAGGTACCATTGGCCGCGGATGCATACAGTCTCTACGTTCGGCAAGGTAGTGAAGCAAACGCGCAGGTATTTGCTCTTGACTACGGAGACAAACTGCGGGTATATGATGTTGCAGGGTCTCTAAGGTCTTCAAGAAATTGGAGTAGCAAAGTTCGCTGCATCGCCGTGGGAGATATTGATGGCGAGGGGTATGATGCACTTGTTGGCGGGGTTGGCAAGAGAGTACTAGTTGTTGACCACAAGGGGAGACCAATGTGGAAGATCGAACTAGAATCTACAGTTCTTGCATGCGATGCAAGAGATGTCGATGGTGATGATGCAGCAGAAGTAGTTGTTGCCCTACAGAATCAACGAGTAATCCTCTGGAATGACGATAAAGTAGCGCTCTTCAGTATAAAAGTGGACAACAAGATAGCTGATGTCTGGCTTGAGGATATTACAAACGATAACGAATTGGAAGTCGTTGTTGCAGATAGGCTAGGTCATCTGACAATCCTATCTACTGCAGGATATGAATTGAAACGTCTTAAATTAGGCAATTCTCTAACAGTCTTTGGGGTTCTGTCATTTGGCAAGCGAAAGATGTTTGTCACTGGAGAGAGAAGCAAGAAACTCGATATATGGGATATTGATGGAAATAAACTCACATCCATTGATCTCACCGGCAATCCGAAAGCACTAGCTACAGGAATGGCAGACGACGTGACTGATACAGCATACTTGGTTGTAAGCACTGATGATAGACGGTTGAGTTTCTGGGAAATAGTCGAATCCACAAAAGTAACAACATCAGAGAAGAAGACATTGCAGGAAATCGGATCCACAAAGATGACGCTTTATCGGAGAGCAATCAAGTGTGGAAATTGTGGAGCTCCGGTTCTTCCTGAATCCAGAAAATGCGATTCATGTGGTGCGATACTTGAGGAACTAGATGAATACAAGACTAAACAATTCATCAAAGAAAGCATAGATTCGATAACCACCAAGCATGAGAGAATCAAGCTAAAGGAGCTGGATAGGATACTACGTAGGACCCTACCACGTCCAGCAGCATATAATTTGCGAAGAAGTCTTCAAGCAATGATAGAAGACAGAGAAATTGAAGGGCATCTTGATAACGGTACCTTTGTTCGTACTGCTAAACAGAAACGAATACAAGATGTTATGCCGCCAAAAGAAAAGGTGGCTGAAATCCCTGATATTCTTATGGCTCTGTTGAGGGGAGACAAGAATCTAGGGATTGATACAATGGTTAGGAAGACAGGCGTACCTCGTGATATTCTTCGACAAACCTTGTTGATACTCTTAGCAGATGGAATAATTGAGGGGAATCTCTCCCAAAATCATTTCATCCTAGCTAAAAATCAAGATACAAAAGAATTCATCAAGAAATTTCATAGTGAATTAGTAGAGTTGAGCAGATAGAGGTTGGAATAGATGGACATTAGTAAGAGAATAGTAATCACATTCGTAGCTGTTGCGCTGATACCGATACTGGTTATCTCAGTATTTTCGGCAACGACGATATTCAATGTATCAAATGAAAATGCCCTGGAAGCATCAGCCGCATTGGAAAGTGAGGAGATTGCAAATCTTGAGAGGATTGCAGGAGACACATCTCTATTCATTGATGAACGAATGCAGAATTACATCGATGGTGTGTACATGATGGAACAGTATGCAGAAGATCTCTTCAATGGAAGAATCAATGCCACACCACGACATTCGTATTACTGGGATAGTGATGCGGAATTCGCAGAAACTGGGATGGTTGTACCAGGGGTTCAATACAACGATTTGTACTATTATGAATTAGATAATGGGGTCGTTATGAGTCCAGGAATGATTTCTTTCGATGTTAGCACCTATTACATGCCCCGCCCTAATTATCCCACCGCTGGAAATCCTTTCGCTTTGGATTCTGTAACGCAGAAATACATGGACATCTCAAGCAATATGGATAATGTATTCAAGGCATTGCATGAGATGAACGACGACTACATCTGGCTCTACATGGGATTTGATCCGGGTGTTTGTGATTCACATCTCTTCCGTAACTATCCATATGACACGCTCCAGTATTTTATGAGAAATGATGAAACAGGTGCTCCAGTTGCCCCCGAACTCGATTACGATCCACCTGCAGAAGAGTGGTATACAAATGCTGCTACACTCGCTATGAATGATGATAGTATCGCAATTACGAGTCCATACGGAGATCCGTCCACAGGCCTTGTGATTTCTCTTGGAAGACCAATATTTTTTGACAATGGAACACTCATTGGTGTTGTTTCAGCAGATGTTACAATGGACACTGTTTTAGCTAGTGTTCTTGATATTCAAGTACTTGATAGTGGCTATGGTTATTTGCTTGAACCAGACGGCGATCTTCTAGCACATCCTCTTTTTGTTACGGAAGATGATTCATTGTTGGAATTAGAGTTCAGTTCCGCTGCAGAGGCAACAGCATTTTCCTCCCAGTTAACAACTGTTCTAAGCACAGGAAGCGGACAGATGACATTTACAAAGGGTGGACAAGAATGGTATTTAACATATGAAACAGTGGAGAATACAGGCTTCATTCTTGCAGTTGTTGTTCCAACTTCTGAAGTAATTGCGCCAGCAAACGAAATTCTCGCACTTGTACAGGCACAGACACTATTCCTGACTATCATTCTTGGTGGAGTCCTGGCTTGTGTTGCAGGAGTCGTAGCGTCTGTGTCATATAGACGAGGTCGAGCAGTTGTAGAACCCATTAAAGAAATGACGAGTCTTGTTGAAAAAATGGCAAAACAGGACTTCACAAGAAGTGTTAGTTCCTCTGGAGCAATGTACGAGGAAATTGGAACCACCGTGGATGCGCTCCTCAGCTTCCAAGAAGCGTGTAGATTTGGAAATCAGGCTTTTATCAGAGGCGATCTTAATCGAGCCCTTGCAAACTACCAAAACCTCCTTGAGATCAGTAGGAGAATTGGGATTGATGTTGGAGTACAGACAATGTATCTCAACATTGGAAATGTATTCCGCCAGAGGGGCGATACAGGAGACGCCCTCGAATACTATGAGAGGGCTCTTACCATTGCAAAGGAGTTACTCGAAAATGCCAAGCAGGGAGGCTTGGATGAAACCGATGCTATGGATAGGATTGCTTCCGTCTATCACAATATCGCGCTTGTTCAGATGGATAGAGAGAATTATGATGAAGCAATGTCAAAGCTTGAAGATGCGATGGCTCTTGATCAGACCATTGGCGACATGAGAGGAATCGCTCGTCGACATGATGCAATGGGCCTTGTAATGATGAAGCAGGGCAGGAATAGTCAAGCGCGGTCGATGTTTGATGAAGCAAAAAGAATAGCAGAAGAACATGGCTACAATCGAGGACTTGCATACATCAACTATCACTATGGCGAGTTCTATGAAATGCAGGGTGAGTGGCGCAATGCCAAGTCAGCATATCAAGAGTCCATAGAATCTGCTGAGCGGACCGAAGAATTTTGGTTACAAGTATATGCAATGCAACGTCTTGCTGATGTCTTAGATCAGTTGGATGAGTCGAGCCATGATGTCCGAAGGAATGCTGAGAAACTGCGAAGGTCAATTCTATTCAAGAAGAGCGTCATCTTTGTAATTGACTACTCAGGTAGTATGAGAGCACAAGACAGAATTGAAGCGGCTGTTTCAGGTGCCAAGGAAATTCTTGCCAGTCAAGTGAATCCACAGGATTCTGTTAGCATCATTGTCTTCAATTCGACATATCAGCAACTTCTACCATTGACTGTCAAGGGCGACTACAAAAATGATCGGGACAGTCCCATATGGCGTGCATTGGATTCTCTGAGACATCCTAACTACGCAACCGCCTTCTATGACGCGCTTGGTAAGGCAATCGAAGACTTAGATCTAATTGAGTCCAGCGAGCATAGATGGATTATTGCACTGACTGATGGGCAGGACAACAGCTCAGAGAGATTCTCACTTGACCT
This sequence comes from uncultured archaeon, assembly GCA_964391265.1. GTDB lineage: Archaea > Asgardarchaeota > Thorarchaeia > Thorarchaeales > Thorarchaeaceae > MP5-2226. Next base: position 9,806 of record CAYMLT010000056.1, on the reverse strand, counting down.
GCTCAAAGGAATAAAAACAGCGAAAGATAGACAGAAGAGAAAGAAACCTCTGACTATTGAGGGATTCATCAGAGATAGACATCTTGATGTCAACTTAATCATAATTGGAGTTGGTGAAGAACTGAAGAGCCCAATTGAAGCTAATGTCAAATCAGAAAAAACAGGTCGGAGAATGACCTTTGAAGAATTACTGGATTCCGTCTGTGAAACTATACCACAGGGACAATATGTGTCTGTCGTTGATAGTCGAGATGTACGACTGGACCTAGAGAAAGCATTCCAGGAGGTTGGTGTGATGATGGCACAACTAGAAGTCGGAGGATCAACAGACGATTACTAGGAGGGAAAAAGATGGCAGTTACACAAAAGAAAGGTAGTTTCCGCAGAAACGTTATCGCGACATTCTTGGTAATTTCAGTGATTTCGCTTGGGGTTACAGGATTCATATCGCTCCAGTTTGTGGACCTCATCGGAGGTTTCACTACTGCCCAGAGTTCAGATGCGCTCGGTGTACAAATACAACGTAACATAGAGATTACTGCAGAACAAAATGCAGAGGTTATCAAACAAAAATTGCAGAGCGCAGAAGGGCTAGTTAAGGCATTAGCTGAGGAGTGCGAATCACTCTTCGATTCTGGATCTACGTTCCAACCACGGGAAGATATCTATTACGACTACTTCTTTAGAGATGGCGCGCCAGCAGGCACATATCCAGCAGACACTCACTTTGAAGAACGGTACATGATCAATGTATCCTGGAATTATAGTAGCTGGTACTATCCAGAATCGGATTCCAGTAACTACTTGACATACTATGCAGCAAATCAAGATGATATTGAGAGAGCTTCAAATCTTGATTACATGTTTCAATATGTCCACCAGCAGCTACCCGAATTCCGTTGGCTATATGTTGGTTTTGAAAATAATCTCTGGATAAACTATCCTGGGAGTGACGTGGGAGGATCGGATTCCGACCGAGCAGCAGAACCTTGGTATCCAACAGGCGATGAATTCTATCAAGAAATCAGGGCAGGATTTGGTGAGATGGTGTACTATGGTCCATATCTAGATCCTATTGACAATGTTCTTTTGATGTCTATCGGGAGAGCTGTGTACGATGATTCCAACACTCTGCTAGGAATTGTGGCAGGAGATATCTCAATTGAGAATATCAGAACCAAGATTCTTGATGTTCAAGTTCTCCAAACTGGATACGCGGCCTTGATTACGGGAACAGGTGACATCCTGGCACATCCAGCTGTTGATGACGAAGTCTACGAACGATATGATACGCAGTTTGGCCGTTTGCCCACCTTGCAGGAATTCGAAGTTGATGGAACCACATCGGCATTGACACCAGTTCAAATTAACCAAATCCTAGCTGGCGCAACTGGAATCATAGAGTTCAGCAAGAATGGTGAGGATTACATTCTGGCTCATACCCCGGTTGGAGTTGGAGGGTATATCTGTATCATTATTGTGCCAGTAGATGAGGTTCAAGCAGCAATACCGGTTCTTCAAGCTAATATCCAGGCAGCAAATCTGCAGGCTACCACCTTCATTCTTGCAATCACCGTAGCAGGTATATTGATAGCAGGAGCTGTTGCTATACTAGTGGCGAATCAGATTACCGGACCGCTGCAGTATTTGATGGAACTTGCAACTCGGAACGTTTCAGCAATGATTCGCAAAGATAGTCTTGACGCAACAGATCTGCAGGTCGATTCCAGCTACATGGATAAGGATGATGAGATTGGAGAACTTGCAAGAGCATTTCAAGGAATGCTCGACTCCATCAAGGAAGACGATTCTGAATAGAATACATGCATTGGGATGTGTTACAGGTGAATGTAGAAGAGTGGACGCTAGACAAAACAAGGGCAATCTATGGACTGGGTATGAATGACCTCCATTTTCTTGACATAAATGAAAAGGGAGAGCTATTCATCAGATTACAAAACAAGACCATCACCTTCGCCGAGCTTGTAGGACAAATCAAGGCAGAGAACGGAAGCAAAACTGCATATACGTCTTCGTTCACACTGCGGATGCCGCAGCTTATACATTACCAGGTTAATAAACTGAAGAGAGCGTTTGCAGAAGCATCTGTAGACCTAAGATACAGTGGTATGTTCAGTGCAGTCTACCCAGTCAAAGTCAACCAACGTAAAGATTGTGTCATACCTGTACTTCAGGCAGATAGAAACTACGGAATCGAAGCAGGAACAAAGGCAGAACTGGGTTTAATCAAGAGTGTTTTGAAGGATGAAAAACACAGGCTCATCATTTGCAATGGAGCAAAAGACCCAGAATATCTAAAATCTATCGAAGAATGTGTGAAGGAAGGATACAACATAGCAATCTCAGTTGAATCACTCTATGAAGCTAATCTAATAGTGGATCTTCTGAAGGCGGACGATACCAACCTCGTATTGAGGATAAAGCCATATCTAACTGTTCGAGGACACTGGTCGCATTCAGCCGGGAGAGATTCAAAATTCGGACTTAGTATCCACGATTTGCTTGACGTTGTTGCTCTTTTGAAGGAACGTGAGTTTGAAGATAGTGTTACTACAATTTTGGGGCATGTTGGTTCACAAATTACAGCAATTGAGGACTTTCACAGCTTTGCAGAGTTCATGACCAGAGTATACTTCAATCTGAAGGATTTGGGATTGGACAAGCTTCATCGGATAGATTTTGGAGGCGGTTTGCCAATTGATTATACAAGTTCACATGCTCCAAATCTAATGGATCTTTATGCTCGGGCGCTTATTGAGGGTATTCAAGAAGAGATGAACACTCACGAAACAAAAAGAACACCCCCAGACATAATGATTGAATCTGGTAGAGGGTTAACGGCACTATCTACCATGGTGGTTGTCAAGGCATTAGAAGTCAGATCTGTGTTCCCTATTGATAGTGATCTGCCTGACGACTTGATGAAAGAAAAGGAAGAATGGGCTTCCAAGATGGCGAAGGCAGAATCGTTTACTGAGTTGGCTGAAACATGGAGTGAATTCAAAACAACCCATATCCCAAGCCCAAAATCACTCATGGATCTTCATGAGCGAGAGCAAATGATTGGTGAGTTAAGAAGTGAAATGCGTAGAGAACTCGCCCGAGTAGGCAGAACGAATCTAAGGTCTGATAGAACGGTAGAGAGTGTTTGGCACCCGGATCACATTGTGATTGGCAACTTCAGCGTATTCAATGCCGCCGGAGACCACGTTCTTGTGAAACAACATTTTCCAATTATACCAACTAGAGACCTTCATGTTATGCCAGAAACCACGGTAAGGTTAGTGGACATAACCTGTGATTCTGATGGTGAAATCTCACAGTTCCATCGAAAGGGTGTAGGTGAGGTATGGTTCACCAGAGACTATAGACCACTCGCAATGCCAAATGCAGAGATGGGAACAGGAATTCCTGTAGGCTATCTAAAAAACATTCAAGGTTCATATTTTGTGATTGCCCTCACAGGTGCATATCAAGATGTAATCGAAATGAATCACAATTTGCTTGGAGACCTACCTGATGTTCAACTGCTATTAACACCAGAGGGTGAGTGGAAAGTGACTTGGGTTTCTGGTGCTGAAGCCATGGACAGCATCTTGGAAGACCTAGGATACTTTGGTATCGATTTAGATGAAGATCCGTATATGTCTGAGGATGACTAGGACATCCCCTTTGTCAAACCTTAAGATGCCTAGGTAGTCAAGATAGATGACTATTATGACAACCAGTCTTGAAGAAAAACTTGACATCGCTCGAAATGTCATGAAAGGTAAGAGTGTACTCGTGGCATTTAGTGGAGGTGTGGATAGTACCGCACTCGCGTCTCTTGCCAAAGAGGTTGCAGATTCGGTTCTACTTCTCACTGTTAACAGCTCAACAATACCCTCAATAGAAAAAAACGCCGCTAAAGAGGTGGCAAAGGAACTTGGACTCGAGCATGAAGAAGTGGATGTTGATTGGTTGGGAAAAGAGGATCTAGCGGAGAATCCAAAGAATAGATGCTATATCTGTAAAAAGCAACTTGCTCAAATCTGGCAACTAGTTGCAGATGAGAAAGAGCTAGAGATAGTCGTTGAAGGATCTAATGCTAGTGAGATGTTGGGTTACAGACCAGGTGCCGCTGCATTGAAGGAGGTAGGAATTCTTTCGCCATTTCTCGAGGCGGAACTGACTAAACCAGAAATACGCTCCTACTTACGCGAGAAAGGTCTCTCAGCCGCAGATTCACCATCAATGGCATGTCTTGCGACAAGAATCCCATACGGTACGCCCATAACTCAAGAAAAACTGAATATGATTGAGAGAATGGAATGCGCGATCATGGAGGTTTTTGGAGTCAAATCAGTTCGAGCGAGATATCATCAGCAGATTGTCCGGATTGAAATTGGTGCAGACGAGAGAGAGAAGACCTTTGATGTCACGAAACTGGATAAAATTGGTGAGATAGGAAAATCACTAGGTTTCGATTATGTAACAATCGACGTGCAAGGCTACAGAACTGGGTCGATGGATGAAACTGCAACAAACAAAGTAGATTCATACTCAAGATGATGCATCATCGAGGTCTGCTTCCTCCCCCGTCCAATCCTTAACCATACCATAGATCTTCTTCACTTGTTCTGAATTCAGTTTAGCGAGTTTGCACGATATCCAGTTCCTCATCTGAAATGAGGCCAGATACTCCTCCCTAAGCCGTTTTGTGGCGTCTGACACAGCAATCCCTTCTACAATAAGCGAATAATTTTACTAGAAATATTTGGTTTATTTCGATATATGTTTTTGGAAAGCCGTTTTGATTATCGTTGCACACAAATAATCGAATCTTGCGGGTGAGAAAGGAATTTACAGCCATCTTTTGTCACAACGACATCCTCCTCTAGACTAACCTGGCCGTATTCTTTGGTTGTCACATAGAGCTCTAGCGTGAAGACGTTGCCCGGTTCAAGAATTCCACTGGGGGATTCTCCATACTTTTCCCAGTAAGGACCAAGAAGTGTTCCTCCATCATGAGCCAGCCGACCTACCTGATGACCTAGTGCATGCCGGAATTCTTCATAACCTCGTTCCTTGATAGAATTACGAGCAATGGTATCGACTTGATTTCCAGTCACTCCAGGATGCATGAATTCAGCGCATGTTTGAATAGTATCACGGACTGCTTCGAAAGCGTGTATGATTTCAGTTGGTACCTCTTCTAGTCTACCAAAAAAGAACATCCTCTGAATATCTGAACAGTATCCACCCCACCTAACTCCAAAATCGAAGTGAAGGAGTTGTCCTTCTTTCGTTCGATTCTCTGTAGGACCTGAATGCCCGAATTCCTTGTTAGGGCCTGCATTTACGGCAGGATTATGATCTTCATTCCAAGCATTCCCAACATTCCTTTCATCCATCATTTGATGCATTCTGTTATGAATCTCAAGCTCGGTCATTCCAACTCTCAATTCCAACGCAATAGCATCGAATATTTCTTCAGTGATATCAACTGCGCGTTGAATCCTTGATAATTCCGCGGATGTCTTCCTACCTCTGAGTTTGGCTATGAAAGTTTCAGCAGAAACAAGGCGGTTTACAAATGGGGTATCCTTTAGATAATCCTGTAGAATTTGATACATTCCCACAGTCAAGCCGTCTGCGCTAACATCATCGCGACTAAAGTTGACAGCAAGTTTCTGTGGATTTATTCCGTCAAGTTCTTTCACCAAGATCTCGCTAACACTGTGATCGTACGTAGAGATTCGGTCAAAGATATTCTTAGGTCGGACACCATCTGCGTCAAGACTGCCAATGATTGCTATCTTTTCACCTTCCTTGGTAAAGAGTAGGGCAGACTGCCACACAAGATCACCTCCAAGAACCAACTCCAATACAGGATCAGCCATTTGCGATGTTTCCCGAACCCAGACCATCCATGCATCCAAATTCATTTCCCTAAGAATTTCGCACGCCTGTGTGGTTTTTTCAATTTCAATGCTTGCCAATTCATTCGCTCCATCCGATATTCCGTGAAAATACCGTTGGAGTCTGTGAAAGAAGAGCTTAAGAGCTTGTTTGCGTAATGAAGTAAACCCACGCCAAGGAGGAAAAAATGGGTGGCCATCGACCCATTACGGAGTTGCAATAGTTGTAATTGCATTCGTTCTGAGCACGCTTGCAACAAGAATAACTTTGAGTCTCTACAAGGAGCTGGGGACTGAGTTCTTCAAGTATTCTGCATGGGCTTGCATTTCACTAGTTTTGATGGTTTCGGGATATATCTTCCCTGCAATCCTAAGTTCCGAAGAGCATTCCTCAATCGTCTATGGAGGACAGGTTTCATTAGCATCATTTGGATTGCTTGCGCTTGCCTTCCTCATTGTTGCAGGAGAGAATTTGAAACGAAATCAAAATGAATGGGTGATAAACATTGGATTTCTATTATCTGGAGCCCTAATCGTCAGTAGGTTCCAAATGAACCAGTATACCATCGAATGGACAGGGACCCGCTGGCCACAGTACTATGGAGTGATTGTTATTGGGTTCTCCATAGCAGTATTCATACTCTTATCAGCTGTACTGGGGCCCGTTGTCTATCGGGTTTGGAGAAGAATTCGTCGGTCAGAGGTGTATAAGACAGAAAGCAGGATTCTCTTTGTTGGGTTTGTGGTTTTATTTGCGAGCTATGGAATTTTCACGATTGTTATCAATTCTATAGGAGTTGCTATATCTGCGTTTAGCGCGAGTTACTTCCTTTTCCTAATTCCTATCGCAGGAATTGCAGGAATTATTGCAAGACTCCTAAGGCTTTGTCCTACTATCTTTTTTGCATCAAGTTACAGCATTATTGAGATTCAGTTCGTTTCAAAGGCAACACAAGATACAATGTATAGATTCCTCTTCCTACCCGAGAATCCTGAAACAGATTCAATTAGCATCTCGATTGCTCATGATAGCATCAGGCAGATATTTCATAATGCATTGGATAGGCCTGGTGAGGTCAAGAGCACTAAAGTGGAGGCAAACGAGGTTCTAGGGTGTGAAGGAAAGAACTACTATGGATTTCTAGTTACGAAACAGGGGTCCGAACTTCTTCGTCGCTTACTTGTAAAAGCCCTGAGTGAATTCGAATCAACTGTAGGCACAACCCTGCTTTATGATGATGAGGATTTCAACAAAGCAGTGGAGAACTATTTCCAATTTGCAATACCAAATATAGATGAATATGATCTTGAATCAGGGGGTGGCAAAAACGGCTATTGAAATCCTAACTCTGATTTCTTCATCAGTCCTAATGGTTATGTCTTTGCTTGCTGAGGATATTTGTTGAAGAGCTCGAACAAGGTGTTGGATTCGAACATACTGATCACGTAGAACCTCGAAAGTATCAGGTATTCGATTCCGTTGTGAACAGATACTTTGAATTTGCCATTGAACTGACAGATATGATTACTTAATACGATGCGGTGCCGCACTTTTGGAGGCAATTTTTTTTGAGTTGGTTTCCACAGACTTATAAGTTATTAACAATAGTAAATAACTAGTGAATGATATCCTGTGTGACTGAGATGGAAGAGATAGTACCTGATGAAACATTGGACTGTGTTGGGCTGTACTGTCCGCAACCACTCTTCGAAACAAGAGAAGCAATAGATAAGCTAGAATCTGGCCAAGTGCTAGAGCTTCTTGCTGATGATCCGGCTGCTGAAGAGGACATCAAGCGATTTGCAAAACGAACGGGCCATATTCTCATTAGCTACAAGCGGATGGAAAATGGGGTTCAACGGTTCCTACTAAAAAGAAAAGAGGAGTAAATCATATGAGTTCTATATTGTACGTTCAAACAAGTGATGATCCAGAACGCCAATACTCACCATTAGTATTGGCCCAAAGTGCAAAAGCAATGGATATTGATGCCAAGGTCTACTACCTTGGGCAAGGCCTTAGAATTCTGAAAAAGGGAGAGGCTGAGAAGATTAAAGCGGGCGACTTTCCGAGCGTGGCGGAAATGATCAAGAAGACAATCGAGATGGGAATTCCAATCTATGTATGTGAAGCATCCAAACGAATGCTAGGATGGGACAACGTCGAACTTGACTCGGATTTTAAGATCGTTGGTGCTGCAACTCTGAATGATCTTGCCCTAGAAGCAGATACCACAATGTGGTTCTGAATCGAGGAATAGGGAATGGAAAAGCAAATCTATCTGGACTATCAATCAGCAAAGCCGGTTGATCCACGTGTGGTTGAAGCGATGCTTCCATATTTCACAGAGAAATTTGGTAACGCATCCGCACTACACAAAGTGGGAGATATTGCAACGGATGCTCTTGAGGAAAGCAGAACGAAGATTGCGGAATTAATCAATGCGGATACAGATGAGATTCTATTCACATCTGGGGCTACAGAAGCAAGCAATCTTGCCATTATTGGCTACGCAATGAAGAATAAGAATAAAGGAAAGCATATCATCATTTCTGAAGTGGACCATATCTCAATTCACAATATCGCGAAATATCTTTCACAACAAGGATTCGAGGTTTCCAAAGTTCCTGTTGACCAATATGGGAGAGTCAAGCTTCGAAAACTGGAGAATCGAATTCGAAACGATACTATCCTCGTATCAATTGGCTATGCAAGTAATGAGATCGGCACAATACAACCAATCAAGGAGATAGGAGCACTTCTTGCAGAGAAAGGAATCGCATTTCATTCAGATGCAGTGGCAGCAGAGGGACTTGTTTCGATTGATGTGAAAGACAAAAACATCAATCTAATGTCTCTTTCATCAAATGATATCTATGGCCCAAGGGGACTAGGGGTTCTCTATATGCAGAAAGGATTCCGTGTCAACCCAATGATGATGGGTGGCGGACAAGAGAAGGGAATTAGATCTGGCACCGAAGATATTCCATCAATAGTAGGTATGGCTGCTGCTGTGGAAATCATGAACAAGGAAATGCCCGATGAAGTCCGGAAATTCACTAATTGGAGAACCAAGATAATTGACAAGATTCTGAGTGAGGTGGAAGATAGTCACCTCAATGGACATAAATCTGAAAGACTGGCAAGTAATGCCCATATCAGATTTGATGGAATTGAGGGAGAGTCTATTCTGCTGTCCTTCAAGGACAAGAATATCGCTATCTCGACAGGTTCTGCGTGCACTTCAAAGACACTTGAACCATCACACACTCTAATTGCAACCGGTCTCCTCCATGAGGAGGCACACGGCTCGCTACAAATTACCACAGGACGATTCAACACAAATGAGGACATTGATGAGGCTATTGAAGCGGTTCCGGCAATTGTCAGACGTCTTCGCGAGCTGTCACCAATATATGCATCCAAGAAGGGGGCAAAATAATCATGAAATCAACAAAATATAGCGAGAAAGTGTTAGATCACTTTCGCAATCCAAGAAATGTAGGAACTCTTGACACGGAGGACCCTCATGTTGCGTATGGGCGAGTAGGAAATCCAACATGTGGGGACATTATGGAGATGTTCATCCGAATAGAGGATGACAAAATCACTGATGCGAAGTTCAGAACTTTTGGCTGCGGTTCAGCAATTGCAACAACAAGTATGACCACAGAAATGGTAATTGGAATGGACCTTGATGAGGCAATGAAAGTCACAAGACAAGATGTTGCCGACGAGCTGGATGGTCTACCTCCGATCAAGATGCATTGCTCGAACCTTGCTGCGGATGCACTTCATGATGCAATTAAGAGCTATAGAAAGGGCAGGGGAGAACACGTCGAGGAGGAAGAAACAGGTAGCGAACCTGAACCTGCGTGTGTAAT
>CAYMLT010000055.1:2294-13937 GCA_964391265.1 uncultured archaeon | reverse complement strand
CGTTTGTTTTCATAATCGTAGAAAGAGCAGTATCAGTAGATTTCTGTTGCTTTTGTGCTGCTGCAACTATTTCGCCTTTTGTTTTCTCTGATTGTTTTGCGAAAACCGAGAGAGATTCTACAATGGGAAGAATGGGTGGAAAAGCCCGGAAAATCGGGATCACGCCTTCAACTTTCTCAATAAGTCCCTTATTTTCAAGACTGCTTAACGCCTTCCTCACATTCGTGAGAGTATCGTCAATAGACATGGCTATTGCGCCTTCGGTCATATTTCCTCCACGTATTATTGGAAGAAGCACTGAAGCCTCTGATTTCGTTAGTTTCAGGGTCTCCGTCAATTTTGGTATTGCTTTTGTTGTTGCAGATTTACTCACCTTACTCACCGCCGTTTTCTTGAAGATCGCTGGAAAATACTAGCTAGTAGATTGCAGATCAGCCACTAGTTTGAAGATATCGACGAGATTCTTCACTGTAATGGGACTGCTTGTCTGATCTACAACTATCTCAGTTCTTAGATCGACACCCTCATTCGTGGACAAAGTCTGTGGAAGGAAAATGGGTTTTGGTAATTTATTCTTGAAAGAAACCAGTTTCTCTGGGCTCAATTTCTTATTGATAACGTTGAAACGTATCTCCCACCAATTAGTTGTCAAATCTCGCGTTTCAGCTTCAATTCGCATGGATTCCGAAAGCACCTTGACGAACAAACTGAGCAATTCAAAAGATGTTATTGTTTGATTGCTAGGATTGAGTATCACGACACCTCTAGCAAAATCAAAATGGAAAAGCAGATCATCACCTGCAACCAGCATGTGATTATTATCACTCACAGATGAGTAGTTTTTCCATTCAGTATTGAACTTAGAATTGAAATGCCTGATTGAGCTCACTTTCAGTTTTGAAAGAAGGTCTTTGATTAGAACTCGCCTGTCTATAATGCCTCGACCTTTCTTATCCAAAATGTACCGACTAAGCCCATCTTGGTATACTGAGTAGCAGAAGCTTGGGAGGTCCTGTGGTTCCACCCCTAGTTCAACTAACATATTCAGGAAGTTGCGATTTTTGCAGGCGGGACGAACCGTACAGCTTAATCGGTCCTCTTGGCATGCTTTACACTTTGCTTCATGAAGCGACATTAGTTCCTTTGCCAATTGACTGTCTGATGGTTCATCGAGTAACCTGATTCGTTTTGCCAAGTCATCGTTGTGCTTCTGCAACTCCATTTTTACTTCAACTCTTAGTTCGATACTGCACTGAACTCCTCTAATACAGATGTCATCTTTTGCAAAAAAGCTAATTTCCTGCAAAGGATTCAGTTGCACGTTTCTCACTGAGTGAGATAAAGTTATTCAACGCGCAAAGATATTTGAAGCCAAATGAGGCCCCTGTGGTACATATCTTTCAAGAATAAGGGTATTTTCCCAGATGGATGGAAATGCAAACTCGATCTATTTGGCAATTTTCTTGAGTTTTGCTGTCCAATCACGGAGTTCTTTATTTAAGCGAGCAATATCATTTTCATTCAAAGTTGCAGTGGGAGGATAGGATTTTAGCTCTCTAGCTCTTGTTCCGAATTGAAAAATTACAGGTGTAGTTCCAGTAATCATTGTAGTCAATTGGTCGCGAACCTCATCCAATGCTTTTGCCATTGCCTTTGCTTCGGTTTGGGGCTTGACTTTGCTTAGTAATCCTTTCATCAATTCGTCCACTGTTGCAGAAGAGGCTTTAAGTACAGCATCATCATCTTTTGAATTCGTTGATTTTCTTCTCGATTTTTCTTCAGAAGCGGTTTCCAAAGAACCTCCTAATTCAACTGCTGATTTTATCATATCTGCAGCTTCGGAAATATCCTCGACAGCCTTGTTGTATTTTCGTTCAATGTCATCGAGCTGTCTGACAATTATCCCCACGATTTCTTTTGTTTCTACAAAAGATTTAGAGATATCATCAACCTTCTCTTCAAGATTGGATAATCCAGCAACATAATGCTGAAGATCGTCTATCTTCTTATTGAGAACGTCAGTCCCATCGGAAGCATTGGTTTGTTCCAAAGAATCGGATATCTCCGAAACTCCTTGTATAACTGCCTTGACACTATCATCAACCTTAGATATGTCGTCGGAGGTTCCGGTCCTATTGACAATATCCTCAATTTCCTTTATTGCAATGAGTAAATCATCGACTTTCTTGAATAGAACAGTGGTTTCCGCAGAAGATTTCAATTCTTCTAGATTCTTGTCAACCTTTTTGGTGCGGGCATCAATTTCATCAATCTTAGAAGATATCGAATCCAAATCCTTTGACTTTTGTAATTCCTCAACCTTTGAGCTAACGTTACTGACAATCTTCTCCGAATCAGAAACACTTGTCTTAATGGATTCAACCTCTTTTATCAAGGCATTTAATTTCTTAGAGATATCAGGAACGTCTGATAGTGTTTCCAAGGTTTTTTGCATATCGGATATCTCTGACGAAATCTTGTCAAGCTTCTTCTCAAGACCGGCTGTGCTCTCGGTTGACATGGTTTTCCCCTGTTTGGTTGAGTAACGATTTGTAGGAATTATACATGTATTTAGCCTTTCGGCCGAGAGAGTTATTCCCGCGACTCTGCGATGATAGCATTAGAGTGACTTGGCCCGAATAACCTCCAAATCCATCTTCTCAAAAATGGGCAATACATGCTGCTTTTGTTCATAGTTTGTGCCCTTCCAATCAATTACGACCTTCTTCACTTTTTCCACACATCGAAGGACCATTTGTTCTAGTACTGATTCTGGTATGGTTGAAAGCGAGTATTTAGGAGCGATGTGACCAAACAGAACGTTCTGTTCTAGAACGAGCCTACTAAACTTCAAGGCATAGTGTGTTCCACCAATTCCGATATAGCATTCAGATTTGAAAGGTGCGTCATGGCAAGCCATCACAGCGGAAGCCACTGCTCGAGCACCCTCTTTATGTCTCCAATACGTCTCGTTGCTCCCAAGCTCAACGAATAATAGAGGTGTATCAAGAGATGTAGGTCCATGATGTGTTGCTTCCATGGAAACGTCGAAATCATCCAGATTGCGTTCTTCTCTTTCACGATAGAGCGTTTTTAGTGCAACAGATACAAGAGAGGCTGTGGATATCGATAGTGAATGGGGATACCCCCCAAAGAGAGCCTCAGGTCCCAGATTCCCAGTGCTGTGGACCAGTAATGCAGGTTTTCCGGATTCTGCTTTATGACGAGAACAGAATATGTATGCCTCCGCTTGAAAATGACTGTCTAAATGATCTGTATCAACCATTTCCTTTGCAGAGGTAACAAGCTTTGCAACACCATTCGAAAGGATGGGATTGCCATCGAAGAGTTCTCCTGTGTCTTCAAAGCCATAATCAGTAATGAGAATATCCCGAATTGTAAGGCTAGCAATATCACGTTCGGAAGTTACTAGCAATCTCAATATTGCACCCTCAATGTATTATATCGTGCACTTATCCAGTAGAAGTTCAAGACCAAGTGTTTCTACCTTGATCTCAATTGTTTCGCCAACTGCCTCCAGTATCTCTGACGCAACTCTGCTCTTAAAGTCCTCGAATTTCGCAATCTCTCTACGAATGTCATCACCGATCTTAAGAAGGTCATTCTTGTGATATTCTAGATTTTTGGCTGCTTCATCCAATACACCAGCGAGTTCTTGATTCTTGGCATATACATCTGAACCGGCATATTTCGTTCGCCTCGCTTCAATCTCTAATGCCTTCTTGTGGAGTTCCTTCAATCCTCCATTTTTAATGACTTCAATCTCCTCAATAGAACGTCTTGCTAGACGATCCTTAATGCTAAGTGAATCATTTTCAATTGCTTTCTCTATGCCATCTAGGCCTTCAATCAAAGCAGGGTAACCTTCTGGTTCAGCTGAGATAGCAATGAAGGGATCCTCGAAGTATTCAGTAAGTGCCTTTTGACCTGCTGGACTAATTCTAACACCTGTATCTGTCTGATTGAATTTCTTTACGGTCTTCTTGAGTGTGTTGAGCTTCATTCTCAAGAGTCCTCGGACATGGTCGGTTTCATCATCAAGATTGAGAAGATCGGCAACATTGGAAGTCTCTCTAAAATTCGTGAATGCCTTTTCTGCAGCATCATATTCTGATTGTGCCTGATCAATCTTTCCCTTAATCTGTCGGATTTGTTCAGCATAGAGTTCAGAGCCATGGGTAATCTCTTGCATGGTTTCTATGCGGCCTTGTATTCTTTCAAGGTCCTTCAACCAACTGAACTCATAAAGGAGTTTTCCAATCCGCTTCATCTCACTCATGAGTTCTTTCATATATACATCGAGCTGCTTGATAGAGCCTTTGTGCTTCTTATCCAACCTACGAATCCAACGAGCACCTGCGCCCCATATCTCTTGGATGAAGAATTGAATTTCCTCTTGCATTGCTTCAGTGCCTGCATAAGTGATTTCTTGATCGATATCGAAATTAGCAACAATAGTATTGATTTTATTTGCAAAACGAGAGGTGGCTCCTTGTGCCTCCGCATCTTCATCTTCGGCTCCTTTGACAAACTCTGCAGCAACACCCTTGGTGTCTCTAGCCGCCTGCTTGACAATCCTATAGCTCTTCTCAGCTTGCTTTCGGAAATCTTTGCTCTTTTCCTTTAGCTGCTTCAGATACCATTTCTCAAGTTCAGTAATCGTTAATGTTCTCATCGCAGGGGCACACCTAAGCGATTGCGGTTTCTCAATTCCACTTTATAGACCTTACGAAAGGAGGCACATTGAACCATTGACATAAAGCCCTTTTTTGTTGCAGACGAGCGTTTATATCTCGATACCTCACCTTACTCATGTCCATAGGACACGTGACAAATCATGTCTGAAGTCTTGGAAACCGGAAATCGAATTCCGAGACTCGATGCCACCTATACTCTTGAATGTGCCTCTTGAGGACAAGGTCGCAATGGTCTCTTCCTGAAGAGACTCGGCTTGATCGATCATACAGGCCATGACAGATTGTTGCTTCGAAACCCGTCCGATTACAAAGCGGGATTTTGGACAACCTTCGTGTATGACGGGCAACCACATGTCATCAATTCAACCGAGCCAATAAACAAGATGGAAATAACCTCTGAGAAAAAACCTGGTACACTTTTTGTAAAATCAGGTTATAGATACGGAGGACAGATTCCATTTGTTGAATTCGAAGACACTCTTTGGTCCAGAAATGTGCCAATACTCTTGTGGCGTCATAATGCGAGGAATGCAAGCGAACAGAGTATCAGCGATCTCAGGATGTATCTTCTGATGGACTTTGATATTGGAGGACCAAAAAGCTACAAGGATGATTTTGGAAAATATGATCCTAGTACAGGTCAGTTGACCGTCTGGGATGATAGTGACCTCTTTGTTCAAATGGTGTCACGTCCTTTGCCGGACTTGTGGGATTTGTCATCACCTGTAAAAATGAAAGTCGATGAAGCACGTCGCGACCTGAAAGGGGCCCTCGAGATTGGACCACGAGATGTCGTGGTTGGACTGCAATGGAACATAGGTGAAATTCAACCAGGTAAATCTGCCTCGGTCGATGTTGCAATGACATCAGCAATCGGTCTCGGAGAGGTGAGTGGTCTCACACAGGATGTATGGGACCTCTTTGACAAGAAGATGCGATGATAGCGGCATAAAAAAAGATAGCCGCTGGAGAACAAGGAAGCTCCTTGATCTTCTGTCGCTCACCTCAATTATTCCAAGTTTGCGATGTACCTAAAGCAGCTCCTTCACACTAGCTAATTCTGTTGATTTCAAGTGCTTGGCCAGCATTACAGCTACTGCTGAGAATCTTGCAGGTTCTCCTCTATTGACAGCATCGCCACCAACCAAGAGGCTCATTTCGACAAGAGACTTCAGATTCCATTTTACTGTGCTATACGCAATACATGTATTCCTTGAGACCTGATCAGCCAAAGCAGTTAGAGGGAGGTCTCTAAATTCTAGAACACTCACACTGCTTTGTAATACTGTCTTCTGTGTAGGACTTAGCCTAGCCTCAGCCATGTTCAAAAACGCGGACTTGAGACTTTCAAAAGCAGGTCCATAGGGAGATTGTTCGCACATCGTGCAGGCATCAGGCCTACTGGAGAACACATTCACCTTTAGCGGTGATTTCGTACTCACCTGTTGGACTTCTGACCCGACAGCGATGGGTATCTGACACTTTTGTTTCTACACCCATTTTGCTTTTCACCTCTGTTACGAAGGGTCAATTGCAGAAACAGATGTGTGTACTTAAGTTTTTGTTAGAAGGTGCTGTTTCAAAGAAAGTCATCAGGAATCTCAAGACCCAAACTCTGTAGTTTGCCAAATCCCTGCGAGTATAAACTCATGTGGTGACGAATGTCCTCTTCAGTTGTAGCAATTGCTTCCAAAGACCCTGCAATCTCTTCAAGGCCCCCAGCACGGAATTCGTCCAACATATTGCTCATAACGTCACTCATTGATAGAATGGCGTCCTGCAAACGAGTATTAAGATCTATCATAGAGCGAACAGTATCTTGCGTTTCTGGATTGGGCATATATGGCAGGAAATCTTCTAGTGCCACTCCGGCTTCTCGGCATTTGTCGACTCGTCCAGGGATTATTTCTGAAATCATATTATTCATCCAAGCGATTGTTTCAGCATTTGTCAAACCTCTAAGACCCTCTTCAGAGAAGTAGCCCGTCCATGGCATGAATTCAGTACTCTCGTATGTAATCCAGTCATCAAAAGCAGCTAAAACTCTACGCCAACCTTCGGCTGTTTCGGACACATTCATCCACCTTACTGAACAGTCGGTAACGGAGGTTATAAAGTAACGTGGCTCCTTGAAGAGATGAGATGACAGAAGATATGAAACGTTTGCTGGTTGCGCTTTTAAAAATATCAAAGGAGAACGAGGAGTTTTACATTAGTTCGGAAAAAATGCAAAATTTGCTAGAGGAGGTTGGAGCAATCGCCTCGGCAGATAACCATTGGAAGATATCACGTGAAATCCGGATCGCCATTGCACTCAAAGCCATAACACACGGAGCGCAACCAGAAGCAGTTGTTGAAAATATGACGTGGAAAGACTTTGAGGGTCTGATCGCCCAAATCCTTAGCGAGAACAATTATTCTTGTATTGAGAGTTTTAGAAGAAGAGGGACAGCGACGGTTCAAGGTATGGAGATTGATGTCATAGGCGTAAAAGGAAATTCGATTATAGTCATTGATGCGAAGATGTGGGGGATACGCTCAGGCAAAGCCTCTGCTCTGATGGAAGCAGCGACGAAACAAATTACTCGTACGGAGCGGTTAGCTCAGCAATTAGATAGACTCTCAAAGAAAATCAGTGGAATGAAACCTGGTTCGTATAGTCTAACACCTGTAATGGTTACTTGGCTAGTAGAAGAGGTGGAGCTCTATGAAGGGGTACCGGTTGTGCCAGTCTTCAAGCTCAATTCGTTTCTTAACGAAATCGATAGATTCCAAGATTTCATGGCTAGCTATGAAGGAGTCCTAGAAATCCAGCTAGAACAATCAAAGCTATAGCGGTCCTATATCATACGGTGAAACGATATTGGTTACCGTATCCATTTCGAGAATCCTCAAGAATTCATCATGTGCAGCACCCCGTTGAATAGCATCTTGAACTGCAGGGAAGGTCTTGATGTTTGTCAGTGTTGCATTCCCGATTGCAATGACTCGTTCTTCTGGGGATTCTGGTTTATGACTCTCAAACATCTCTGCTTCGTGATTCAATTCTTCAATAATGCTTTCCAAATATGAACCAGCAATGGCTTTAGGGTGTAGAGAGGCATATCCTGCACCACATGAATGGCCATCTCCCTCAAAATTACCATGTACTACAACAATTATCCTCCGTTCAATTGTCTCATTTGACAGCCATTCCTTGAAGAAACCATTTAGTTGCACGGTTTCTTCAAGATTGATATCGTAATGGGGGACGTGAGCTCCAAGGGTTTGGATAGCCATTGGAACACCGTTAGGAGTAGTAGGAGGTATCACTCTAGAGTCAGAGCAAATGATAATCAGTGTGTCATCATCAAGAACGTCTGGTCTAGATAATCGTTTGAGGATGTAATTTTCAATTTCATATGTTCTTCCGAACCTGTGAGGCACTACTCGGGCTCTTCCAGTTTTATAATCCACGCGAAGGGCGATAATAGGGATTTCGTCAGTATCTGGATGCTGCGATACACTTTCAATTGATGCGCGAATATGCTCTTGAGGTTCATCAATATCGAAAGTGATGATTACTCCAGTTTTTTCTGGGAACTGGCGATTGTATGCCGCAGGGGCTGCAAAGAGATGCGGCGAAGAAGCAGGTGGTAATAGGGGAAAGCCACTCACTCTTGTAGCGTGAAAGGCATCACCTTGACCGAATTGCAGTAGTTGAATATCTTGGGAACTCCTGTGAATAGGAGATATAATTAGAAATCGGGGTGCTTGACCTTTCTCTGCGGCAAGCATACGTTCTGCTGTTTCAGGATTCTTCCTACTCTCCTCTGCAGATTTGATCGATAGTTTTGTGATTTTTCCTATCATTGATTATCCCCAATTTTGTGATTGACGGGGCGCAGTTTCTTATGCTGAAAAATGGGACGTTGCTGGATACATCTGGATTCTTTTCTATTCATGATTATCCTACATTAAAGAGCCACCAGAAAGCTGGTATTTGTGAGCATCTTCTGCAGTCATACTCCATGTCGAATTGCTATTAATCACAAATTTACAGGCTTCCACTCGAGCCTCTTCTGAACTCATGTCTTGCGTGAGTTTTTCTACCATGTTGTTGAATTTGGACAATTCATTGGCGGTATAAACTGATTCGGCACTTTGTACTACCAGTTTCTCTGCACCCTCTCGTGACATGCCGTATGTTTCCATCAAGGTGGAAACCATTTTCTCGAAGGGCTTCATTGCGTCACTCATACCTCTAGGTAGGGATTTTAGGATATAAGGTGTTTTCGCCTTGCGAGTGTATAATATCGGGCACATTCACAAGATATACTATCGGTTTCGTTAAAATACGGGACACCAACCAACATGATTTCCTTTTGATTCGATTTTGACTTCAATATAAGACTCTGCTTTGAATGCTGAACCAAGTTCCAGCAAACATAGAGGATCGAGAGGTTTTATCCATTCAATGCCAAGTTTAGATTCATAGATGTCAAAGGGAACTCCAATATCGCAAACAAAAAGATCGCCAATCGACGAAGGATCAGCAAGCAACAATCCCTTCTTTACGAACGCAATTGTTAGTGTTGCTTTGGGCTTGAAATTCACGATACCTTCGCCAGTATTAGAATCGAGACCCGAGGGAACATCAAGAGAAACCACAAAGGGGTGCTTTGAAAGGTATTCAAAAACTTCATCTGAAATCGTATCTTGACGCTTTGTGTAACCATAGCCCAAGTACGAATCAAGAAGCAGTGAGTTGGCACGTGCTTTGTTAGGTACTATCTCATTCACAGGCACATCCATGCCATTGAGTCGTTCCAGTTGCGATTTTGCTGTCGAGGAGAGTGTGTCAACTTTTTTTGGAATGTAGACCTCAACAGATTGCCCCCACCCTGCTAGTCGTCGTGCAGCAACTAGGCCTCCTCCTCCGTTATTTCCCGGACCTGAAATTACTTGATAGATTGTGTCAGAGTCTTTTCCGCCCAGAGCCGCATACTTGCTAGCGAACCGCGCGAACCACAAGCCAGCATTCTCCATCATTATCTCAATAGGCACATGAAGTTGATTCATCATTAACCGATCTACTTCAATCATCTGTTCTCGTGTTAAGCCTGGAAGCACCATGTTATTGGATTTACGCGAATCCTCTTAGGCTTTCCCGGAGTTCAGATTCAAGAGAAGTCTGCAATTGCTCACATTCCAACAATTTATTAGGGATTGCAAATAACAATGGTTAAGAGGAATGTTTATGGAAATCAAGCAATCAATCTGTTGTAGAAAAATCAAGAAGGCTGACGTCATGGATTCAAGTGGCAAGAAGATTGGACACATTGGAGACCTCACTTTTACATTCGATGGAGACCTCAAACTGTCTCAATTCATCCTTGCAGGCTCTGTGTTTGAAGAGTTCATGGAAGCAATAAAAGGACGACCGGATAAAGACCCCATATTTGATTCAAGTTACATTACAAAGATGGGAGATAAAATCCATCTGAGTTCTACTAGTGATGCTTTGAAAACAACCCTTGATGAATGCGCGATTTCCGATAGCGAGATCAGACTCTCTAAAATAGAGAAATTGGCAATCTTTGACAAGGATGGAATAAATGTAGGTAAAGCAGTAGACATAGATTTTGATACCGATGGTTCAGCATCACTTATCGTTGGCGGAGGATTCTTTGAAGAAAAGCTTGAGGCGCTTGGTCTGAAGGCCGAGGTTGACCTTATTGTTCCTGGGAAGGTCATTTCAAAGATTGGCAAGGAGATACATCTTTCAGTGGGCAAGAAAGACTTGGCCCTTACAATGGAAAAGGCAGTGAAAGAACCCGAAGCAGTCAAAGCACGCAATGATATGCAAACAAATCGTGAAGTATCCAAGGTTCGATTATTTGGTCAAAGACCATTCTAGAAGAGAAGCTTCGAGGAGGTTCTATCCGCCTCACTTTTTCCAAAAAATGCAGCCACCAAACTAATCAATTCTCTAGCAGGTTAGGTGTCCATCGAACGCCTAGAATCTCAAGGGGCACTATTGGACGAGTATGGCAAGAACTGAAAGAGATAGATTCAGTGAAAAAATAACTTAGATTCTGCGACAGAAGAACAGTGAGAGTTGCTCATCGAGAAACGAAATTTCTAGGCAAGAACCTGTAAGAGAGGTAAGGGAAAGTGTTTTTTACAGATGTAGTCATATCCGAGCAGAATGCTCAGAGATACGGGGCGGTAAAATGAAACTGAAATTCATAATATTTGCAGCAATGCTAGTACTTTCTGTGATTGCACTGAGTCCCGAGCAAACGGCAGCTTTGCCATTTGATCATGACGCGACAAATCAGACACTGGCCACAGATGAGTGGTACTATGTTTTTGACTCTTTCACAGCAGGAGATGTAATCTCTGGGTACTTTGAAACAGCATCAGCAAGTCAAGGGTTGCACTCATTCTTTATCTGCGATGAAACGAATTACATTATTTGGGACACTGGAGGAACGGCGGATGTGTATAATCTCGAGTCGAATATGCATACCCTTTCATTTTCATTCACTGTTCTTACCACCAATATCTGGTATGTAGTATTCAGCAACTATGGCGGAACGCAAACAATTACATTAGATCTTGGAGTCGATGTAAATGGCGACAATACTCCAAGATACTCTTCTAGCACATATGACCACACTGAATATGCAGAAGTTATCGAGAATGATGAGTGGTTCTCCCTCTCTGGAACCTATTCAGCGGGTACGGAATTTTCAGGACATTTCTCAACGTTCTTTGATACTGATGGCGTAGAATTCTTCATTTGTGATGAAGCCAACTACAATATATGGACAGGTGGCGGAACCGCTAGTGTTTATAGTCATAAGGATGGATATCATCAAGCCAATATTGACTCTTTTACGGTTCCTACCACAGGTAAATGGTATTTTGTTTTCTCAGC
>CAYMLT010000055.1:0-2284 GCA_964391265.1 uncultured archaeon | reverse complement strand
CAATAGGTGAAGATGATACCGTAACTCTCTCACTCGGAATAATTATTGATACATCGGGAGTAACGACTACTGGCTCTACTACAAGCACAACAAGTTCAACAGCTTCATCCTCAAATCCGGGATTGCCTGACGAAATGATTGTGTATATTGGATTAGGACTAGCTGCAGTAATCATGCTTCTAGTAGCCTGTGTCGTCTGCAGTAAGAAAAGAGGTGGACCTTCAACACAGGGACCAACCAGTGTATATCGACCACCGGCTCCAGGAACAGGAACAAACAAGGAGATGGTTTTAGGTGCACTCAAAGCATATCCAAGGGTTAGTATGAACGAGCTTGAGTCAATTCTTCACATACCTGAAGATGAGGTCCGAAGGTTGACACTGATGTTGATTGCATCTGGAGCGATTCAAGGAACATTCAACAAGGGTACAGATGAGTTTACGTCAGTAGATGCCTCAAAGGTGGGTAGTGAGCTCAGACGTGATGCAAAGGACGAACTGGATATTCAGCGTTGTCCAAATTGTGGAGCTCCGATATCCGGTAGCTTTGTGGTTGGCGACGACGTAGAGTGCAAGAGCTGTGGCATAAAGTTCAATGTATAAAATGTAGATTCTGGAGGAGGGGTTTACTTCTCCAGATTTCATTCTTTTTCCTAATTATTGGCGCCATGTTTTTTATGATCTTTGATTTTCATTCATGATTTTTGCCGTCTAAGCCAATCGCTGACAGTCAGGGATAGGCACCCAAAGAATCCGCTTCTTGAAACAACAGAAACGATTGCGTACCAAGGCACTCGGTTTCCCACACACCTTTTATATAGTTAATTTAACGTTGTTATTCATTGTTCATTATGAGTACTACAATGATTACATGCAACGCGTGCGGAGACATCTTCGATACTAACGATGAAAAAGAAGAACATGTAATGAAGGCTCACATTATCCCTCAAAAGGGATTAAAGAGAGCACTCCATTGGGCCAGCAGAATGCTCTAGTTGGCCGCCCCTATTTTTCTGTGTAGGTTGCAATGAGATCAATAATCGGTCCGTAGGCATAACCTGCTAACATTCCCAAGTAATCAGTTATTGTGGGAGTATGGAATAGCGTGGCAGTTGAAACAAGAATTCCGAATATTATCCCTCGAATCAAAGCGTTTCCAAGATTTTTGGGATTATCACTCTTGAGGATGGTCCATCCTCCCGAGAAGCCTATGAGTACTCCCATGATGAGTCGATTATACCAAATTCCTATGAGGTATATCATATTGCCTTCAATACCTCCAGGTATTCGTCCTCCAACTCCAATAATACAGAGAACCCCAAGAAGAGCTCCCATTATTGTAGAAATTCCGATTCTTCTGTAGTTTACCATCTATCTTCACCCAGTTCTATTCGTTTTTTTCTTTGAAATCAAGCGCGGCTGAATTGATACAATATCTAAGCCCTGTGGGTTCTGGACCATCCTCGAACACATGGCCCAAATGGCCACCGCATTTCTTGCAGAGCACTTCAATACGTTTCATTCCCAAGCTCCTATCTTCTTTAATATCAACACTATCTTCAGATACCTTATTCCAGAACGCAGGCCATCCACTTCTAGAATCGTATTTTGTATCTGACGCGAATAGTTCATTCCCACACCCCGCACACACATATGTGCCATCCTCCTTATGGTTCACGTATTTTCCACTAAAAGGAGGTTCAGTACCACATTGCCTTAGAACCTTATACTGTTCAGGGCTTAGTTTCAGTTTCCATTCCTTTTCTGAAGTATTCAACAAAATCACCTTTCTTAAGAATCTCACAATTGCGTACTAAATATATCGCAAAGGTGCATTTTCCTAATTCGTTGGATATGTGATTCTAGAGCCCACACCTACATCTCGGAAAGCCTCGCCAAATGTATTCATGAACGCGGCCTTTCCTCGCAAACCCGTGCAATGACATGGAGCAACCAAAGCCAATGGATACTCTTCCAATTTGACCAAGGTGAATTCCATTCTCTCTGTAGACGCATTGTTCAGATGCAAACCTCCAACAATTCCCACAATGGAAGAGGATCCCGTAATCGTAGAAACATGATTAGCGGTATTCACAATTCCTGAATGACAACAGCCAGCCAGAATAACAACTGTTTTGTCCTTCAGCTTGAATGCTATGGACAAGTCATCAAGAAGTTTGTCTGGGTGTGTTTCACCATCGACCTCAGTTACAACATCAAGAAGCTTCCCAGTGAGCATCTCGAATTCATTTGTTCTTGGAACTTCACCGGTACTCCAAATCCCC
>CAYMLT010000054.1:10959-14005 GCA_964391265.1 uncultured archaeon | reverse complement strand
TTCATTCTATATTGAATCTCATCCTAAGCTCAGGCCGGTTGATACAAGTGCTGCAGGGGTATTCATCTGCGGAGGAGCAGAATCACCAAAGGACATTCGAGATTCGGTTATCCAAGCTAGCGCAGCTGCAGGTCGCGCGTCTATTATCCTTCAGAGAGGCAGATTTCCAATCGAAGCACTGAGTGCTAGGATAGAGCAGGACAAATGCTCAAGATGCGGAACCTGCATCAAGAGGTGTCCATATGGAGCCATTTCAGTCGATGCCACAGGAAAGCATACTGTAACAGGAGCGCTATGCCAGGCTTGTGGAACATGTGCTGGGGATTGTCCACAAGATGCCATCTACATGCCTAACTTCACAACAGAACAAATCACGGCACAAATAGAGAGCGCACTAAAAGAAAATCCTGAAGAGAAAATTGTAGCATTCGCATGCAATTTCTGCTCATACAGAGGCTCTGACCTTGCAGGAGTATCAAGGATGCAGTATCCCACCAATGCACGAGTAATTCGAGCAATATGTTCAGGCAGATACTCTACTAGATTTGCGCAGACCGCGTTCGATCTCGGTGCAGGAGCCGTTCTTTATTCTGGCTGCCACATACCTGCAGATTGCCACTTTCTAACGGGCAACCACTGGATGGCAAAACGTGAACCGCGAATCAGGAGTTGGATGAAGAGAAAAGGTATCGCTGATGACCGGTTTAGAGTTGAATGGGTTTCTGCAAGTGAGGGAAAGAAGTGGCAAAACATCATGACAGAGATGTCAGATGTTGCAAACGGGCACGCTGAGCTTCTTCGGAGTACCCCTAAGAAAAAAGCCAGGCCAAAGCCTAAGGCTCCTCAGAAGAAGGCAAAAGCCGAGCCCAAAAAGACTGCAAAGAAGACAACGGCGACCAAAAAGAAGACCGTTTCAAAGAAGAAGGAGAGAGAATAATGGAAAATAGCAAGGATGCGGAAAAAATCCGAGAAATACAGAAATCCGCGCAGCCCTGTTTCCAGTGCGGTATCTGTGCCGCGTCTTGTCCAGTCTTCAGGGTTGCTCCAGAGTTTAATCCAAGATTAGCTGTGGATGAGGTCATCCGTACCGGCACGGTGGCTGTTACCGGAAGAGAATGGTCTTGTGCATATTGTCTCATGTGCGAAGAACGTTGCCCAATGGGCGTAGCATTGTGTGAAATCTTAATGGATATCAAGAACCTCTCATCGCATGATGGAAAAGTTCCTCCGAATATCATAGAAATGATGGATGTCATTCGTTTTACCGGAAAGGTATCTCAATCCTCAGCTAGGACCGAAAAGAAGCGAATGGAACTTGGGCTTCCCGATTTACCAAAGCCAAACGTCGAGGAGGTTCAGAAGATATTTGAGCTCACTGGAGCAACAAACCGGCTTACACGATATCGTGAAGCGGAGGTGGAACCAGAATGAAATACGCACTATTCCCAGGTTGCACAATATCCGATAGATTACCGTTCATTGAGAAATCAATACGACTGATCGCACCTGAGTTTGGCATTGATTTGATTGATCTACCTTTCACATGCTGTCCTGAGCCGAATAGTGTACGTTCATTTTCGGACCCAACGTGGCTAGCCATGGGTGCTCGCAACCTAGCACTTGCGGAAGAAGCAGGTGTGGATATTATGGCAGCATGTGCAGGATGTTTTGAATCCCTAAAGATGGCAAAACATGTTTTGGAAACTGATTCCTCCGCCAAACAAAAGGTCAATGAGGTTCTAAAAAACATTGGAACTGAGTACAAAGGAGTCGTGGAAGTACGTCATATCCAGCAGGTATTGTATGATGAGATCGGCCTAGATGTTATATCCAAGAGGATAATCAATCCTATCAAAATGCGTGTTGTAACACATCCTGGATGCCATACTCTCAGACCGCAAAAAATACTCCATATCGATGATGCTGAACATCCTATGAAGCTTGATGAACTTGTGGACATTCTTGGTATGGACTCACTAGACTACATGGACAAGGTGATGTGTTGTGGTGCAGGAATACGAGGTACCAATCGAGATGTTGCATTTGGTGTACTCCGTGAAAAGATGGATAGCATGATGATGGTAGAACCAGATGCCGCGATTGTTTTCTGTCCGACCTGCTTCATATCATTCGAAGCCGGTCAACGAGTTGTAAATCGAATGTTCAATAAAAGCCACAATCTTCCCGTCTACTATTATACTGAACTACTTGCAATTGCTATGGGCTTAGATGGTGTAGAGCAAATCTTGGCTGAACACAGAGTAAAATCGGATTTGATAACGTTAGTGAAGCCTCCAGAAGAGAAGCAGATGGAGAACACAACATCTCAATCATGAAAGGATATAGTTTGCTATCTTTGCCTCGGTAGCCACAAGGCTTTATTACTGGTATCTTTTCGTCG
Organism: uncultured archaeon; assembly: GCA_964391265.1. Lineage (GTDB taxonomy): Archaea > Asgardarchaeota > Thorarchaeia > Thorarchaeales > Thorarchaeaceae > MP5-2226. The sequence continues at coordinate 11,604 of CAYMLT010000054.1, read as the reverse complement.
AACTTCGACGCTCGCCAGATTTTGCAGAGGATTCAGCCGAAAACTTTGCGCTTCTGCACGTCGAGAGGAGTAAGAATGCCTGAGAAGCGAATTGGCGTCTTCATATGCCATTGTGGTTCAAATATTGCTGGGGTAGTAGATGTAGAAACAGTGGGTCAAGCTATCAAGGACCTGCCGGATGTTGAATATGTTTCAGATTACAAGTATGTATGTAGCAAACCGGGTCAGGCTCTACTGAAAGAAAAGATCAACACACATCGACTAAACAGAATTGTAATCGCGGCATGTTCCCCACGGATGCATGAACCAACTTTCAGACAGGCTATGCGCGAGAGTGGATTAAATCCATATATGCTCGAGATTGCCAACATTCGAGAGCATGTGAGTTGGATACATTCTGACAATCCAAAAGCTGCAACCGAGAAATCTATTGACCTTGTAAGGATGGCAGTTGCTCGTGCAAGACTACTAGAGCCACTGGTAGAAACAGAAGTAAATGTGAAGAAATCAACAATGGTCATTGGAGCAGGTATTGCAGGTATTAGTGCGGCTCTAGATTTAGCCAATGCAGGATTCAAGGTCTATCTTGTTGAAAAGGAAGCAACGATTGGCGGGAAAATGGCCCGATGGGATAAGACATTCCCA
>CAYMLT010000054.1:481-10949 GCA_964391265.1 uncultured archaeon | reverse complement strand
CGATTGCTCATCGTGCATTCTCACTCCTCGAATGGCGGAAGTTGGAGCGCATCCAAATATCGAACTCATGACATTGGCACAAGTTGAGAAGGTAGACGGATTCGTTGGTAATTTTGAGGTTACTGTCAAGCAGCAGCCGCGCTATGTCAATCTGGATACATGTACATCATGCGGAGATTGCTCGGATATATGCCCTGTTGACATTCCATGTGAGTTTAACGCCAATCTATGCTATAGAAAAGCCATTTACATACCATTCGCACAAGCAGTACCTTCAGCCTACCTGCTTGATATGGAAAACTGCCTGGGTGTTGATGCTGTTCGATGCGGGAAATGCAAAACTGTGTGCGAAGCAGGAGCAATCGACTATGATGATTCTGAGAAACTCATCACAATAGATGTAGGCACTATAATTGTTGCCACTGGCTTCGACCTATTCGATGCAACCAAAAAGCCAGAATATGGATACGGTGAATTCCCCAATGTTGTCAACCTCGGAGAAGTAGAACGAATGCTCAGTTCCGCGGGACCCACCCTAGGCCATATTGTCAGACCATCCGATTCGAAAGAACCTCAAAAGATAGCATACATTCAGTGTGTGGGTAGTCGAGATGAACTTACCAACAAGTACTGCTCACGTATCTGTTGTATGACTGCAGTCAAGCAGGCTAGGATGATTCGTGACAAAACTGGCGCACAAGTGTACATATTCTACATCGACCTTAGAGCCTTTGGTAAGGGCTATGAGGAGTTTTATGAGGCCACAGCAAAAGCCGGCGTCACGTTTATACGGGGACGGGTCGGAGAGGTTCTGCAGAATGAGGACCAGTCTCTCACAGTACGTGGAGAAGATACGAATCTCGGAATGCCCGTTACATTGGATGATATTGATCTGGTTGTTCTATCAACAGGAGTTGTAGCACCAGCATCTGCAAAAGACATCTCCAGAGTATTGAGTCTGAGTGCATCACCAGATGGCTTCCTTCTCGAAGCGCATCCCAAGCTAAGACCCGTTGATTCATTCAATGATGGTGTCTTTGTTGCAGGAATGGCCCAAGGTCCAAAGGATATCCCTGATACCGTTGCCCAAGCTAAGGCAGCAGCAGCTGGTGCCATGGCATTGATGGGCAAAGGGAAGATTAACGTTGAGCCCTACTACAGTGTCGTGGATGAGGAAAAGTGTGCAGGGTGTCAGGTTTGCATCTCTGTGTGTCCGTACAATGCAATCAAGCTGAATGAACGCGGAGTGTCAGAGGTCAACCCTGCAATATGCAAGGGATGTGGTACATGCACTTCAACTTGTCCAAGTGGAGCAATTGCCTCACAGCACTACACAGATGGGCAGATTGCGGCAATGATTAGTGAATATTTGTCAGCCCATGATCGCATATAAGAAGAAATGAGCCAAAACCATCGATTCTTTCGAGGTCCACTCACTTCAATTCAAACAAAACAGGTTTGAGTTATTCTGTGAAGATAACATTCGATATCTCTAATGGAACTATATTCCTATTTAGGTTGCTGAAACCCTGTTTGAATGAATTTCATCCCTGCAGAATTTGTATTCATATACACTTTAAAGAACTTGTTAAGCTAAGAAGTGTTTTTCATTTGAGATACAAACAATGCAATATCCTCACTAAGTTCAAACGTGTCATCATTGAAGTCATCAAAGTTGTATTTCCAAAGAGCTAATTGCTCATTGATGTTTTACTGATTTCAAATAATACGAAGAAGCAACCAAGGATATCGGTAGAGCAAGAAAATTCACCCCTATAGATAATGATACCTGACTGCTATCAACAACAATCCCAATGAATCCGAATATCAATGAAATCGTTGCTTGAAATGGCAGCACACGCCGGATAGATCCGAATATGAGGGTTTCATGTGTGCTAGATTTCCTGAAAATGATTCCATCTTCTAAAACTATTGACCAATATGTTGTAAGTACAACTACAGAGAGCAAATCCGATTTGTATTAGAACCATTATTTTATCTGTTTACTTTGGTATTAGTAGAATATACTGATTAGTGGAAAATCTATTGCATCGCAGCACTGCACAGATGGACAAATTGAGGCGAAGATAAGAGAATACCTTAAACTTCATGAGTAATGATTTATGCTGCCATACTCAAAACTACGATATATCTAGCACAAGGTTACATGTGAAACAATGAAATCATGGGGCATCTCATTATGGTTTCAGCAATTTAGAAAGAAAACAAAGGAGGAAAAGATCAAAGTCGATCCAATTCCTCCAATGCATGGATTTTCTCAGTTGTTGCTAATTCTTCTCAAGCAGATTATCAGTAGTCATGTTAGTGACACTCATTGCATCTTGTACTCGAAGAGTACGAGCATGAGTTGTTCTAAGATATATCACAATCGGAAGGAACACACAAGCTATTATCACAAGAGGAATAAGCACTTCACCAAGAAGAACACCCGGAATCACATAAACTACTAGACAGAGTATACCCAGAATTTCCCATGTTAGAACCTCCCTCACTCTGGTTGAGAAGAGGAAGGATCCAATGGAATGTATTCGAGAGGTTCCATCTCTGTTCAGGTATAGATAGTGCACAATAAGTACACATACTAACACAATGAACACTGTTCCCATTCCCAAAGTCAGTACTTCTTGCATCACATTTCACCTATAGAAAATCCATATGCTAGTAGCCCAACAAATAAGACAATACAGGAAATGAACACGAATAATTTTGCGAATGCAATCAGTGTACTCCAAATTGCCTCCTTGACTGTTATACTATATTGGGGTGCTAGCAAACATTCTAAGTCTTTGTTGAGTGTATTCTTGCTTGTAAGCTTAGCTATAAGTGGATTTGCACCTTTAAGTCCTGAAATCGGAGGATCATCATTAACCCATGTAGCTTCATAGTAGTAATTCTTGGTATATGTGATTCCAAGATCTGTCTTCTGTCGTACATTTGGTTCTAGGTATCCGTTCTGTAGCAGCCATTCCTTAGAGTAATAATCCATTATTACAGTTTGCAAATCCATTGGAAGGCTGGAAAAGTAACCTATTCCATTGAATGGTTGTTCCATTGTAAAACGATATATTCTATGAGTGTCAGTATAGCTATTATCAATAGTTTCGATTTCATCAAGTATAATCTGTGAAAAATCCATCATATGAACACTGAATTCAGTTTCAACCAATTGCTTCGCTTCGGTAAGTCCATCTATCCTGTATTCTTCAACAAAATCGGCATCCAACCCCAGAGTGAGCATTATTGTCGAAGCAATTTCGACATTTGTCACTTCAGCAGGTCGAGCACCAGGAACTGTATAAAGTTTCTTACCAGATTCCTCATCACCATAGCGAATGATGTTCTTACTATCACATGCCAGGAATAAATGCATTAGAGCTCCAGAATTTGAAACAATATCGGCCATGGTTTTCCAAGAAGTCAAACGCTTTCCTGTGACTAAACCAAGAGGCCCTCCATGAGATGCATATACAACAATCTCGCCATCCAATTCCATAGCCATAAAGGGGTCACTTGTTTGAACAACCCGTACTCTATCAACAAAGAACGGATCATCAACAATGAATTCCGACAACCGTTGCTGCAAATCTTTTACAGCCCAATCAGTGTCCGGGTCATTGCTCATCTGAAGAATGACAATTTCAGGACCTTCGTTAGCAGCATCTGCAGTCCACGCGGTGGCTGCAACCAGCTGGATTCCCAATAATACTGAAACCAAAAAAGCGCTCAGTATTATAGCATGCCGTCTAGAGATTTTTTTCTCTTTCCTCATGAAATTCCCTTAATCATACTCCCCGGCAGGCGTGCACGGGGAACGTACCTCTTTCGAGGCATGACAACGTTCAGGTTCACAGCATATAAAGCCGCACTGTGATTATGCACAAAATAAAATCACTAAATGGCTTGAACAAGCCAAATACGAGATTTTCCGATGAACTACTATCACATCTGTCTTTATTGAGGTCCTACGAAAAGCACCAGAAATATTTGGACATACTACAGCGATATAATCTAAACAAAAGGTCACACCGGTAGGCAGAGTGTATCCAGATGCACCCTTTATTTGTGCCAAGTTGGTGTTCAGTAAGTATTGAATCTGAGTTTGAGATCTGAAACAATCCCTATAGCTTATCAGGCAGAACGCCACAACAATGAATCGGGTATGCTATTGTCGGACTTAGAAAAACATCCTTTCACCGCAGTCTTCTGGGACATTGAGAACGTACACGATGACTCAGATACTCATAAAAAAATGACAGAATCGATACATGAGAAAGGTAGGATTGTTAGATCCTATGCCTTTGCTGATTGGGATAGCAGAAGAAAGGTAGCAGAGCAATTACACCATTTAGGATATGACCTAATCCACGTTCCCGATTCGAAAGACAATGCCGCGGACTACAAAATGGCATCCTATATTCTGGAACATATGGTGAGGTATCCCGAAACCCAGAAGTATGTGATGATTTCAGGCGATGGAGATTTCAAGCTACTTGCAGGAGCCTTGAGAGAGCGAGGCTATGACCTATGGATAATTAGCAATCCAATAATCACAGCATCAGAACTTACAGATATTGCCACTGAGTATACCGACATCTACTCATTTCGTGAATCAACACTCCCCTGTTCAACTCCCGAAGATTGTGAGAAGCTAATGGGCAGTGTTGATGAGATGAGGGAAATTGCAGCGTTCAGATTGCAAGAGGCGGTTTTGACAATCCTAGAAACCGGAAACAAACCAGGAGTCGGTCACGTAAAACATGTAATGACCGCGCTCAATCCCACATTCAGCGAACGAACTATTGGTTTCCGACATTGGAACGAGTTTCTAGATTGGGCAGAATACGAAGGCTATGTTAGGAGAGAAGGGGAACTGCCGAGTACAGTTCTGGCAATTCCTGAGAATGCGACTTCTGATAGGATGAAACTATCTCAAGAGGCGAAGGGAGCCTTCAAGACACTATGCCAGGTAGTAGAGGAAAGACTCGATGAAGGAATTCAACCCACCTTGGACAAAGTGAAGGGACAGCTACAGGATGAGAACATTGATTTTGTAGCCCTTGGATATCCGACACTTGCAGATTTTGTTCTTGCTGCTGAAAAGAGGGGGTTCGTTCGTGTTGTGGAGGGAAACGATAAGACCCCAATAATTATTCCAGATGTTACTGTTGAGAGGTTACGGGCATGGTTTGAGGAAAATATCGCAGGATATTTTGGTGAATCAGCAAAAGTACCCAAGAAAGAATTCCTTGAAAAAATTGCCAACCTGCTTCTAGAAAACAGAACAACCATCAAGAAATTGGAAACTTATCTCAGCGATGCCAGGGTGAAAGAGATATACAAAGGGATACTTGAAGCTAGTGAACTCCTTTTTTTGCCTCCATTTCAGATGTGTATGGCTCATGTTTTTCTTGGTCAGGAAGCAAATTGCGATGAGGTTGTGGAGAAGGTCAATGTCGAACTTGAACCTCTAGGCATTGTCTTGAGATGTCCATAAAAGTAAACCAAGCGGTTAATATGGAAAAAGTATGTTAGAATAGTACTCTCTGTATGGAGCGATTGTATCATGGATACCAGTGCTTGGGAACGATTGGCAGCAGTTCTTGACAAAATACCAAACAGCTATACGCATGTGAACGATAATAGTCACATCGCTATTCTGGAATGGATTTTTACTGAAGAGGAAGCCGACCTTGCCAGCAGAATGAAACTTCGAGGAGAAACCAGCAAAGAAATGGCTAATCGCCTTGAAGAAGAACCCGAGTATTTGGAAGGTTTATTGGAAACCATGTCAAAAAAGGGGCAAATCAGGGCGTGGAATTCAAGTTCGGGACGCAGGTATTGTCTGATTCCTTTTGCTGTTGGAATATGGGAAGAACAAGTGGGCAGAGTCGATAAGGAATTCGCTCAACTGACTGAAGACTATTTTAGGAAAGGCAAGGGGGCAGGGCTGTTTGACACAGAACCAGCAATCATGAGGGTTATTCCAGTGAATAGGAGCATAAATTCAGAGCTAGAAATCAAACCCTATCAAATAGCTGAAAACATGATTAATGAGTCCAAGTCATGGGGTGTCAGAGAATGCATATGCAAGAAACAGCAGAGTCTCTTGGGCAAGCCGTGCAGTTACCCTGAAACAGTATGCATTGTACTTGGAAAGAAAGAGGACTCACTTGATGAAGATGAGATAACTACCAAATTATCCAAAGAGGAAACACTCGATAAGTTGAGAGAGGCAGAAGAGGCGGGACTCGTTCATTGCACGATGAATATGAAGAGCGGCCATTATTACATCTGCAATTGCTGTACGTGCTGTTGTCAGGTACTCAGAGGCGTTTCGGAAGCAGGGCAGCCACATGCATATGTGAAGTCAGATTATATAATCGAAGTGGACGGGGATTTGTGCAGTGGTTGCGAAACATGTATCACGAGATGTCAATTTGATGCACTCACTATTCCAGAGGACATCATTTCTGTAAATTCTGATCGCTGTATTGGTTGCGGTGTCTGTGCAATCACTTGTCCAGAAGATGCACTTCAACTCGTAACAAGAGAAGACAGTATCAAAGAGCCGCCAGAGAATTTCATGGACTGGATGACTCAGAAGGCAACATCACGTGGGGTTGACCCATCGGACTTGCTCTAGCATTGGCGCGTTAAGTTCCAGTGGTGCATATGTAGAAAAGGCAGACAATAATGTAGTAGTGAACCACAATGAATGCTGAGGAACTGCTGGAAAAGTATGGTGCATCCGTCGATAGGCTGTACGATACTGTAGCATCTGCAGATGTATATGACCGGCAGTTCGGAGCAGAACTCACTCAATGGGAATTGAAGCTTCATGCGGGATTTCGGGAACGTATCTCAGCAAACAAGAACAGAATACGAGGGTTTGTGAAATACACTCGCTCAGACTCCCTTATTCTACTAACTCCAAGTCCTTGGATGCTCGAAGGCGAGTTTGTGTATTTTCGTGATGGAATGCCTATACCGTCAGATGGCGCCTTTGTAGAAATTTCAGGACCCAATGCTCTTGTTCCTCAAAGATTGGAAAGGGGGCAATCATCTGTTCGTGCAGTACTTGCGGAAGAGGTTGTTTCTCAAAATCATGACATTACATCATTGGTGGCAAATCCACCTAGGCTCAAAGATCTCTCTCGAATGCTTTTTGAAAACGTAGGAATGGCTGAAGCAAGTAAGCGTGTGTTTGCTCAGCTCTATGTATCTAGCCCTCCGTCAATGGAAACTATTGGCGGGCTCACTGCAGGAATTCAAGCTATTGCATCAAAGCCGCAGGTGAAGAGGTTGTTCAAGTTCATGAATGGTATTCTTCCTCCATCAATGAGAACGCCAAGGATTTCAAAGAATGTAAGAGGCATAAATGTGAAGACTCCGAAACTCTGGCGCATGGAAGCTGGAGAGTTTGGCAAGTCAAAGATGCAATCGCTGTGTTTGGATCGCAGAGACCCTTCTGGGTATAGAGAGGTTTCATTAGCAGCTCTAACAGAAGATTCTACAGCAGCACTTCCAGATGTTCCAATTGCTTTGGCCTCAGAAGATTTCTGGATTGAGAATGGCAACCCAACCGAGCTTAGATTGCCCATTTTGAAGGCTTCAATCACATACCAGCTCCTGACACCGGAGATCAGCAAACGAAGTCTAGATTCAGCTCAGATACATGTTCTTGAGAGAATTGAAGTTCTTCGGTCAAGTTTTGGACTCGTCGATAATTCATTGGCAAGAGGGAATATCTTAGATGCAGATGTACTAGGAAGACCTCTTAGTGTCATTCGTTTGGCGCGTGCCTCAGCTCGTGCATACTGGAAACCAAAGGTCACTGCAAAGGAACTGAAAAGCGCGTGGGATCGCGTTCTGGAACCTGCACTCAAAGAGTTCATTGAAATTGCAGAGTTGAAAGACAGTGCAGGAAAGCAGTGGGGAGAGGATACCAAACTTGATAGATACAACACAAAGGTTGTAAGAGCACTTCAGAAGCTTGATTCCGGAAAGAAAGGAAGCGTAGGGCCCACGTTGGATGAGATCTCGCAAGAAGCAGGTGTAGACCGTCACAAAGTGGCAATGGCTCTGAATAAAATGAAAAATGATGGGCTCGCATATGAGCCCAAGATAGGACATTTTCGTCTAGTCTGATTACTCGAATGCCTTCATGAATTCTTCAGGCTCACTGCCTTCTTCAATGATCTCGATTTCTTGAACGCCAACTCTTTCAGCGTCATATCTGCGAGCGATCAAAGTCCCATCGAATCTCTCTCTAGCACTCGCATTAGCGCCTCGCCAAACAAAGATATCATCCCAAGTGTCTAGAACAAAGACATCATCACTCTTTAGAGAAGATTTCTCGATGGGTACTTCAGCGAAGTAGGTTTCATCCCTCTCTCGATGTACTCTCCAGAGTTTGTATTCATGAGTCTCTAGCTGGACTTTCTTCAGGATTCCTGCAGTATCTTCATCTGTTAGTCTGAAGTCATCAAAGAGTGCCTTGAATTCTTCAGGCTCTTGGCCACCATCAATGTGGTCAATGTCCGCATGACCCTTCAGGGCGGTGTCTTTGAAGACAGCTTCTGCGGCTGCAAGAAACTTCTCATCCACAGAGCTGTTTGGTCCGACCCAGATGTAGAGCTTGGGAAAAGCGTCAACTAAGTAGCAGTCGCCTCTTCCAAATGCACCGGGATCTTTCATCTTTACTAAGTTGCCTTTTTGAATGTGAAATACTGTTGGCTCCATTGTAGAATCCTCCAAGAACTCGTAATCCCTCTATTATGTATAAATGATAGTTGGATATACGAGATCAGGAAAAGGAGGAAAGGAAGATCTCTTTTCCTAGAGATCTCCTATATGTTATCAAATCCCTATCTTCTTCAGGTTAGAAGCAACTTTGACATGCAGTAGCGTGCATGCACTAAATGGGCACTTTCGTGAACAATATATATTACTTTTAATGGAAAAAACAGACTTTCAATGCAGAGCCTTAAGTGAATGAATCGATCCATTTGAATAACAACTAACAATCTGGGGATATCCCGTGCCTGAATTGCCTGAACTAGAAGCAATTGCGACTAAACTATCTGAAACTTTATTGGACACTACAATCCGCAAGGTTCAGGTATTCAATCATATCATTCTCTATGGAACCACAGTAGACAAATTCGAAAGCGAGATTCCAGGAAATAGCATTAGTTCTTTCAGAGCCGATGGTAAATTTCTGATTGCAGGTCTAACAAATGATCTTGAGATTGTAATCAACCCAATGCTAACAGGAAGAATCAGAGTTGCAAGGAAACCACGGAAACGTATCAAAGAAGATGCAATATCCTTCACCATTGATGAGAGGTCACTCTGGTATAGTGATCGAAAGAGAATGGGTAGGGTGTACCTTGTCAGAAATGGGAACTATGATGAAGTTGCAGATTTCCAAGATAGAGGTCCATCTGCGTTAGATTCCGAATTGACGCTGGATGTTTTCAAGACCAGAATCAAACGCTACAATGGCCAGATCAAGAACGTTCTTAGGAATCAGAAATTTGTCAAAGGAATTGGAAATGCATACGCGGATGAGATTCTTCTATTTGCAGGGATTCTACCATTTCGACGCAGGTCAACGCTTTCTCAAGAGGAGATTGAGAAACTCTACAATTCGATGAAGAAGGTCCTCACCAAGTTCAAGGATATCCTGCTGAAGAGACCGTTGAATGAGATTGCCCTAGAGAAACGCGATTTTCTTATGGTCCATGGAAAACACAACGGAATATGTCCATTATGTGGCAACAGGGTCTCTGAGGTGACGGCCAATCGTTTCAAGACGAACTTCTGTCAAACCTGTCAAAAATAGTAGTTCGATATACTAATCAGGGAGAGACACATTGGTTCTTTCTGTTCGTACGGGGAGATGAATGCGAATGGACCAATGGGAAAAGGATTTCCTCAAGGAAATAGTAATGCTTGATACCAATAGTGATGAAAAGAAAAACTACCTTGAGTGTTCCAAAATAATAGAGAAATACTGTGAAGAAGCAGGACTCAAAGCTGAGATTTTTGATATAAATCGAGAAGGAAAACCAGAGCCAAACGTTGTTGCAACACTGGATGTTGGCGCAAAAGAAACTGTGTTACTCTGCACGCACTATGACGTCGTCCCCGCGGGGGATGTGGAAGATTGGACCCGCCCACCTTTCGATACTACTATAGAAGGTGACAAGATCTACGGACGAGGAGTCACAGACAACAAAGGAAATGTTGTTGCAGCTGTCGCGGCGGCCAAAGAGCTGGCAAGGAAAGGAACATCCAAAGTGAATTACAAGATACTGATCAGTCCAAACGAGGAGATTGGCGGAGTAAATGGTATTGATTACCTGATTAATGGTCCTCCAAGAATTAGAGGGGATTTTGCAATAGTTGTCGATTCAGGACCAAAGTATGTGAGTATCGGTGC
>CAYMLT010000054.1:0-471 GCA_964391265.1 uncultured archaeon | reverse complement strand
CTAGTGGAGTAGTTTCAGGAACAATCACCGTTCGGGGAACTCAGGGCCATGCTGGGTATCCTTTCAAGTTTCCAAACGCAGTTCATATGGCAATTCCCATTATGGATTACATGCTGAATTATGTGGATGTTCGTAAGAAGGTCGTATCTGAACTTCCATCACCGCCAGGCAGTCCCCAGCAAACTCTGTGGGGCAGGTTTTCCATGACCATCTTGAGGGCAGGTAGTAAAACCAACATTATTCCCGGTAGTGTAGAAATCTCATTTGATTGTAGAACTGTACCTGAGGAAGATGTTGAAGTTGTGGCAAAGAACTTGAAAGAGTTTCTTGCGAAAGCAACTGAAGAAACGGGTATTGGCGCATCCTTGGAGTTCATAACCAAACATGGAGGATGGGGATCAGATCCAGAGAACAAGTACATCAAAACGTTCCGTGGCGCTGTGAACAAAGCAGCGGGAGAAGAACTTGCGA
>CAYMLT010000053.1:0-14375 GCA_964391265.1 uncultured archaeon | reverse complement strand
AGTTTCATTGAGTCAGGCGTCATTTTTCGGAGGTTCTCCCATCCTGAAATTACAATAATCGGGTTACGACTCTTTTTGATTTCTTTAATCGAGTTTCGTAGTGTATTGATTATTTTTCCTTTGTAGATACAATCCCTAACCAGAGTTGAAACATCTTTCACCTGAACTTGCTGTCTGAAGAAGAACTTTATTGCATCTGGTTGAAATTCTAGTCTGAATTGTTCATCTCTCAGAATGTCATCCGTGTATTCCCCTACCAAATCAAGCCAGAATACATCACGACATCGATTCTTCGTTAAATCATAGATATATTGTAGTCCATGCCAGCGTTCCGCTATTATTGCCGCAGACTCAGCTGGAGAACCACTCCCCGAAACAGTGAGGTAGAGTGTGAAATCCTTCTCATCGTGTACACGCCTACTGAATGGCTGCATTGAAAGTGGTGTATCCAAAGAAACGGTGTCAGTTGTAGGCCTGACAACGAAGAGCATCTTCAGTGCAATCTTCAGTGATGTACCATCCGAAGGGAGTAGAAAGTCCCCCTCTGACAAAGTGCCAGCAAGACAACCATTGTATCCTCTTAGAATTAAAGGAAGGATTACCTCACTGATGTCCTTCCATTCTTGATAGGAGTCAACAACTATCACAGCCCTGGTTAGTTTCTTCTGACGGTCTGGATCTTTCCACATCACGTTCTCATAGTCTGTAGTGATAGCCGTTTCATATGCTTTGAGTTGCTCCTTCTCATAGTCCCTCGGAGTGTTTGCAAGAACCATCTCCCATTCTTGTTCTGTTAGTACTCTTCTCCCTAGGACAAATTCACTCACTACATTATCAGAAGCCTTTGAACGAGATTCCACTCCATAGATATCAAAATCAAAAGCACTCTTGGTCTTGAGATCCACAATGAAAACAGGTTCGCAGACAATCTGTGTAGGAGCTCCATCAACCCTTGGTAACTGCTTCGCGCGTGCTAACACGAGATCGATTCGGCCTTTTCCTTCAGCAACAGAAACCTCAGAGAAGAGCACAAGTCCAGAGTCGTCATATGCCATATCTGTTCCATGAAATATGATACCGTTGAGAGAGAATGGACTTGAGAAGTTCCTTGCAACAAAGTTGTGGAGTTTTATGCCAATCCTTCTGCTCTGTTCCTTTGCTTGTCTAAGGAGTTTGAGTGAGTCCTCATCAGTAATTATCCCATTTCTTGCCAGAGGAATGGAGAGTGGCTTTCCTTCAAGGAGTTGCAGATGGTGATGGCCACGCTTCATTGAAGACACAAACAATTGGACTAACATCAAAAGCGAATCACAGAATACTGACAGAAGTTCTCAATTCTTTAGGAATCAATTCATCCTGCTATGATTCCTGTCATGTATCAATTCACCAAAAAGAGTCAATACTCCAATCCAATGATGTATGCTTGTTCAGGTATGCTAAAGGACGTAAGGAACGATTAGAGGAACTTGCAGAGTTACTGAGAGAAACAAGATTCGGGAATCATCTATCAACCCATGAAGTGAATATTATCCAAGGATATATTGAACAAGGACTTTCAACAGGTGAAATTGCAGAGAACCTTTGGACAGAACATAGAATTGCTAGACGAGTTGGTTCTATCCGCGCCCGCCTCCGAAAGATGAAAAAGAAGGAGAAACCACGAAGCTAGATTCTTGTTACTCCGAGAGATTTTTAACACTATTGCAGCCGACGAGAGATATGAACGAACAGCCAAAGAAAACCCAATTATACGAATGGCACGAAAAACATGGTGACATAGTCAATTTTGCAGGTTGGTTAATGCCTGTTCGTTATTCAAGTATAATAGAGGAACACCTCTCTACACGGAACGCTGTTTCGCTTTACGACACTTCACACATGTTACGCCTATGGATTAAAGGCCCTGATTCTGTTGATTTCCTCCAAACAGTAACAACCAACAATGTACGTAAGTTGAAGATCAATGGAGGTCATTACTCCACCTGTCTGAATGAGAATGGTGGAATATTCGATGACCTCATGTTGTACAGAATTGGAGAAGAAGAGTTCATCTGGGTCACAAATGCAGCAAATGGGCCTAAAATATGGGCACATCTACAAGAACAAGCAGAGAAGTTCGACGTCAATGTGGTTGATAAATCAAAAGAGGTTGCAATGATTGCTGTACAAGGGCCTAAGGCATTGAAACTGTTATCTAAAATGATAGGAAAAGACGCTAGTGAATATGAACGATTTACCTGCAATCCCGTCAAGATGGCTGGATATGATACCTACCTCTGTAGGACTGGATATACCGGAGAAGATGGTGGAGAGATTCTGGTGATGAACACGCCATTCACAGATGAAGGTAAGAAGAGAGCGATTTTCTTCTGGGAAGAGTTGCTAAAACAGGGTGAGGAGTTTGGAGTCAAACCCTGCGGTCTTGGAGCACGAGATTCCACACGACTTGAGGCTGGATTCGTACTCTACGGTCATGAACTAAACGAAGAAACATCCCCAATTGAAGCAGTGATTCCATATGCAGTGAAATTCAAGGTCGAACCACATTACATTGGGTATGATGTCACGAAGAAGCACAAGAACGAGGGTGTCAAGAAGACGCGAATTGGTTTCGTTATGATTGATCGTGGTATTCCGCGCGAAAACTATCCAATTCTGTTCAATGGTTCACAGATTGGCGAAACAACTAGTGGAGGAATGTCACCTATTCTTGGTTCAGGATTTGGTATGGGATATGTCCCTCCTGATGCTGTCAATGAAGGCGATATCATTGAAATTGACATCAAAGGCCGAATTCGAAAGGCTAAGGTCAAAAAATGGCCCTTCTATGACCCTGAGAAGTATGGTTCAACACGAACTGCATGATATGGTAGGATTTTATAGGGACATTGAAACTAAGTGAACAAGTAGGTGGACCAATATGTCTGATGGCTCCGATATTAGAGATGGATTATACTATTCTAAGGATCATGAGTGGAGTAAGGTTGATGGTGACATAGTCACAGTTGGAATAACCGATTATGCCCAAAACTCACTCCATGAGATAACATACGTCGAGATAAAGGATGCAGGTACCACTCTGAGTGCACATGAAGAGTGCGGACTCGTTGAATCAATGAAAGCCTCATCTGATATCATCAATCCTGTGGCAGGAGAGATAATCGAAGTGAATGGAGAACTCGAGGACGCTCCGGAGATTGTAAATGAATCCCCATATGATAAGGGCTGGATGTATAGAATTAAAGCTTCAAACCTCGATGGCGATATTGGTGCGTTGATGGATGCCAGTGCATACAAAGAATACATTGCGTCTCTAGAATAGTCTGTTCTACTACACGCGAGAGGAGACTCTCGCGTTCAATCTTCTTGAAACGTAACAATACTACCAGCTAACGATATCAAAGAGTGGCATAGTACTTCTGTTCATCTATCCGCAACCTTTTTAGCGAATCCAAAAACCATCCGTTTGACTTCGAGTCAGAACGGAGAGAATACACCGAATGACAAAGTTTAGCAAGTTCAAGCGGTCGTCTGTACGATTCATGAAACAGGTCTTCCATAGGCCAAAGGCGAAAATATCACGAGGATCTGCTATGGTAGTTTCATCTTTAGCGGTAATCTTCATCGCCGCATTAGCTCTTCGTCTTGAACCACTAATAGACGCGCAACCCATAGTACGTGCATTTGACCCATGGTTTCAGTTAAAAGTAACAGATTATGTGGCTCAAAACGGGTTTGGTGCATTCTTCACTTGGTATGATCACTCAACATGGGTTCCATTTGGTCGTGATATGACCACAACTAGCTACATAGGTGTACCCTTTACAAGTGCATTTTTCTACTTGGTTGTCAATGCAATGGGCATTCCAGTCTCAGTAACGACCGTTTCAATTGTACTACCAGCATTCATGGGCGCCCTTACTACTATTGTCGCATACTTCTTTGGTCGTGAGGTACACAATAATACTGTAGGAATGCTAAGCGCTCTTTTTCTTGCATTCATGCCTGCCTTCATTCAGAGAACCATTGTGGGATTCTATGATAATGAAATGATAGGCGTTTTTGCTATCGTGCTCACAATGTTTCTCTTTATCCGAAGTTTGAAAAGGGGATCTGCTTTTTCAGGAGTTGCCGCAGGTTTTGCATTAGCATATTTGCTAGCTTCTTGGGGTGCAGGGGACTTCATTCTTGGACTGCTTGCCCTCTATGGTTTACTGATGTTGGTCGGTGGAAAATACAGCAAACGACTGCTTACTTCCTATCTGATTACAGTTACCCTCGGGGTATTCTTGGGTGCACTTGTTCCCCGAAACGGTTTTTCCAGTCTAACATCAATGACTTACCTTGCAGCAATTGGTATTGGTGGTCTCCTTGCTTTCTATGAGATATGGCAACGCATTGCCACGTACAGAGAGGCTACAGCAAACGTTCTAACGCCACATATGAAACCAATCATACTGGGAGTAATTTCTCCCCTTGTTGGCATAGTGGCTTACTTCATCTATGGATCTAGCTCTGAACTATCAATTACTACAACTAGCTCCAATCCAATCAACGTGATTGGTGGGAAATTCATGAATGTAATCAATCCATTCTTCCGTTTGGATCAACGGATATTTGCATCCGTTGCAGAGCACCTACCAAGTCCATGGGCAAGCTTCTATCAGACATTACTTATCCTCATAATCTTCTTCCCATTAGGAATGTATTTCCTATATAGCCGGGGACGCGATGAGGACCTATTCCTGCTTCTGTTTGGAGCAACAGCTGTTTACTTCACAGGAAGCATGATTCGACTTAGTCTAATTCTAGCCCCTGCAGCTGCAATCCTTGCTGCCGTTGCTGTAAACGGAATCTTGGCCCCTTTTGCCAAAGTGGTCACACAGCAATCTGTGTTCGAGCGCAGAAGATTCCGAATGAGTTCATCTCTAACCACTGAACATGCAATTGCCGCTTTCGCATTTCTAGGACTCATACTCTCGGTCAATATCATCCTTGGAGTCACTTATGTGTCAGATGGCATACGCCCTCCTGAATTTGCTTCGGCCAATTTATCAGCTGCGACAGAACAACAAGTGACAGATTGGCAGACATCCATGACTTATATTCGGAATGTCATACCGGGTGCTACGATAGCAAGCTGGTGGGATTACGGATATTGGATAAACAGCGCATCCGGTGCGGACACGATAGTAGACAATGCTACGTTCAATAGGACCCAAATCGCCCTCATGGGGTATGCGCTGATGGCGCTTAATTTCACAGAGTCACTGAGAACGCTTCAGAATTGGAATGCTACACATGTTCTTGTCTATTGGGGCCATCGAACATCCTTCTTTGGAGGCGATGACGGAAAATGGCCATGGATGGTCCGAATTGCAGAAGACCATCTTGGATCTAATGTGATAGATGATAAGACCTACCTTGGCGATGATCCATCAACACCTGACTATAAAGAAACCGAGTACACACTGGACGCATTCTTCCAATCAACCCTGTACAAACTGATGCTCTATGGTGAACCCCATTCAACTGATGAGGGGCAACAGATGGGTCTTTCGAACAACCGTCTAGCAGTGGACCAGTATCTGACCGATAAAGAGACTGACACTCGATGGACCAGTAACATCCCCATGGACCTATATGGCGCATTCGATCTTTCCTTCATTAGCTACCAATACGGACTCGTGAAGATCTACAGCATCGATTATACCATGCTAGATCAGTTCAATAACAAAACTAGTGCTCAATGGGCGCCACAGTTCGATGCATTGTCTTCCATCTCAATGGATGGAAATATCTCAGATGTCGAATCCGGCTTTACCAGTAATGATGTTGTGTTTGGTGGAGGATACGATGCTACTGTATACACTCGCGCAAACTCAACGCACATGTATTATGGTATCCGCATGGATAACTACACCGTCGGTGAAGATGCTTTTGGTATTCAACTTTCATCACTTAACAATCCTGATGATTCAGATCTTCGTATCGTCAACTACGAAGGTCATGATTCATACGATGGCCATGTGGACTATTTCGGTAATTGGGCTGAGGACACAGGTGGAGCGAACTCTACTGAGTATGCAACCGGCGACCATGTCATCGAGTTCCTGATACCATTGAACTCACAGGACCCACAGGACCTGAACATGAAAGGTGGAATGAACTACCAGATCAAGTTCCTGTTTTGGAATAACATCGATACTGGTGAACCAACACTAGATAGCGACTGGATTACCTTATGGGTTCCAGTTGAATTGCACTAGAAACAGTATAATGGCGATTGGCTATACAGTCAGTCGCCATTCCTCTTCTTTTTTAATTTTCAGACATTGAAATAGCACGAGATTTCTTTTTTGCCTCACGACGATACTTGCCGTACTTGTCTTGAGGAGAATATCTCGGTGGCGATGGGCTGCTTACATCAGACCCACATTTGGGGCACCCTTTCTCCGACAGGGTATACGTATTACATTTCGAACATTTGAAGAGATAAGGCATGATACACCACTATTTCCGGTTGAAAATAATAGTTCCAGAATTCTTCTCTATTGCCTTTGTAATTGCTCCTAGAACTGAAGAAAGCACTTCTTCTGCTTCTTTGTAATCCGGGCTGACAATTTGTAGTCTGTAACGAGGAGATCCAAGTACATAGATTTCCACTGTGGATTTTTCTTCTTTCTTGCCCAACTCAAGTCCGTTAGTAAGGGCGTCCCTAATCACAACTACTCCCTCAGGACCTGGTACCGTGATAGTCATCTCACCGTCGATCTCAACTGATGGAATCTCAATCCTTGTTTGTGCAAGCTCTGCCAATTGATTGCGAAGCTCAACGGGTGCATCTACATCTGCGAACGCCGCAGCACCTAAATCAGAGGCACTTTCGAGTCCTTTGTAAATTTCACCAAAGAAGTCCTCAATTGGCCAACCAATCTTTTCATAGACTTCCTCAAGCTCCATATTATTCTCTTTGCCTAAGAGCTCAAGTAGTTTCTCAGCTTTCTGTGCCCTTTTCCATTCGTTGTTCTTTGCTCTTCGAGCCTCTGTGGAAACTCTTCGCAAGGAACAATCAATGTGTCGTTTCTGTTCATCGACTTTAAGCACTCTAACGACAACACGTTGATTCTCATGGATATGATTTCGTATGTTCCTGACCCATGTACTCGACACCTCGGAAATATGAATGAAGCCTTCCTTGTCACCAAATTCTGGCAACTTCACATATGCTCCGTATGGGGCAACTTTCGAAGCGACCGCTATGGCATATTCATCCGAGTTAGGCCATTCTGCACGTTTCAAGACCATTTTTCAAAATTCCTCCTATGAGAATGCAATCGTTAGGTCCTATGGTAGGACTTCAATTTCTCTTGCAATTGGTTCCAATTTGGCTTTGCCGCCACTGGGTTTAGCAAGAGTCTTTCCGCACTTAAGGCATGTGACCTCTGTGGTTGCATGTCCGAAAATAATTTGCTCGCTCTCGCAATCTAGGCACTTGACCTTTAGGAACCGTGATTTGGGTAGTCGAACTACGTCGCGTCTGGACAATAATATCACCGCTGCAATTTATGGTTTGAACACTGCCAACAAAGGCAGAAAAGGACCCCGTGGGGGCTTCTTCTCGTCGGGGTTTGGTAGTATTATAACTTTATCGACGTGGCTCGTTTCTAACTAGGTGAATGAATCTCAAATGATAAAAACTTCTGTGTTCCACCCCTCTCTTGCCAGTATGGCCACCTCTTAGTATTTCTAAAGAACCACCAAAATTAGCAAGCGTATTGTCTGTCATCATTGAGATGAGATCCCTCCTACGGACCTGGTTTCTTTCTTCTATCCTTGTGCTGATGTATCACTTCCAGCCACAGAGAGCATTTCCACAGCTTATTCCATGGCAGGGTCATTATCACCCATTTCGATTTTATCACTAAAAAAGAAGAAGAACAAGAAGATTGTAGTATTACTGGAGTCAGGAGTCAGATATGGGGGATTTCGCAGAAGTAATTGTGGTCCACAACGTCCTCAAATATCTGAATGGCTCTCAATATGCCTCAAGGATGGATGGCGAGTGGCACGCGATTATTGTTGTCATTTCTGATTGATTGTTTTCGATTAGGCCGTACAAACTGGACCAGTTTGCGAGATTTTGGTTTAATTGGGATTAGGAAGTAGATATGATGTATATCGACGTATCCACGTCATAAAATGCAGATTGACAGGAACAGGAATTGCTTATACTACGACCGAGCAATTTCGACCTTTTTCATACGTAGCCCGCCACCCTTGATGCCTTGGAGGGTGTGTCCGCATTCTGCGCACTTCATTTTGATTAAGGTCTTCTTTGTTGTCTTTGCAAAACGTTTCTGAATGGGTTTCGGAAATGAGCCGTATCCTTTCTTCTTTCGCTCCACCCTTAGTACGCCCTGCCTCATTGTGCTTTCCTTGCCCTTTTTGTAGACACTGAGTTGATGGGCCGTATGTGCATTGCACCGAGGACAAAATTTGTTGAGTTGACTAGCTATTTGCATTGTAAATCACCGACTAAGGGCTGAAGGAACCGAGATTGAACTCTTTATAATCTTTAAGGCGTATCCATGAAAGGCTAGATTATAGCATTCCTTGAATAGAAGGCCAGACATGTGCGAGAACCACGGCAACAATCATAATGGCCGACATGGCCACTACTATAGTCGGACTTATCTTGATTCCTGGAGTTTCATCTTCAAAGAATCTGATAAGACCTGCACCACCCGATGGCATTGGGCCTTCGCCTTTCTTCTTTCTTCGTTTCTTTGTGGTCTTAGGCATTTGGTTCTGTCTCCTTAGACTGGGCTCACTCAACGCACTGAGCTTTTAATCCTTTTGACCGGTCAATTATTGTTCTGATATGATTCTACGTTTTAAATTCAGAAAATACCTATCGATTATCTAAGCATTCACAGGGAACCTTTCCACACCGTGAACATGCATTATCGTACTTGTTCAGCAGTGCCTCGCCAAGATCCACTTCCAAAAGATTAGCAATAGAGATGACCCATGCAAAGACATCGGCTACTTCACTCTCTATATCCTTCATGGGCTTCTCCTTGGATATCGCGTCACTCAGTTCAGCGAGTTCTTGGAATGTTCTCAGAAGAGTTCGCTCAATACCTCTTTCTCTATCCCGTTCTAGATAGATTCTGCGGATGAGATTCTGAGCTTCTGAAAGACTCATAGTTGTACCCCCAAAGGGAGAACCTGTCATTTGACAGGTTCTTATCTGAATCGAAGATGCGCATAGGCATCAGTTTCATTTTCGAATGCGAAATGAACTTTCTGATAATCCTTCTTGAATTCCGAAACGTCTGCAGCTACTTTCTTGACATCTTCTTCTTTCATTACCACTCTGGTAATGAACTCTGCAACAGCATCCATTTCAGATTCCTTGAATCCAAGACGGGTACATTCACTGGAGCCCAGTCGGATTCCACCGGGTGTCTTGTAATCTCTACCACGTTTCTTGTCCCATGGAAGGAGGTTGCGGTTGATGATGATATTTGCATCTTCCAGAGTTTCCTCTACTACATTTCCATGCTGTAGAGGTGTTTCAGTGATATCTACTAGAATAGTGTGTGATTCAGTGAATCCCTTGTGTTCCGCAATGACTTTGAATCCACGTTCATGCAGTGATTGTGCCAATGCTTTCGAGTTTTTGATAACTTGATCTGCATACTCTTTTCCAAATTCCATAATCTCAGTAAATGCTACAGCTAAACCTGCCATGGTGTTTAGGTGATGATTGCTCATCATACCTGGGAAGGCAGCTCGTTTGATTTTTTCAGCAAATTCGTTAGTTGACAAACAGCAACCCCTCTGTGGACCGAAGAGTGTTTTATGAGTGCTCAAAGTTACCATATCAGCACCCTCTCTCAGAGGATCTTGGAATCTTCCTGAGGCAATCAGGCCAGATACATGCGCTGAGTCATATCCAATGGCCATTCCGAATTCATCAGCAATCTCTCTGAACTCTTTAACGGGGTGCGGGAATGGAAATACACTACCACCGAAGAGCAGGAACTTGATCTCATCTCCCTTCTCTTGGAGGTTCCTAATCCTTGCAAGACTGGCATCCACGTCGATATTGAACTCTTCATCGTTGAAGACCCAATTTTGGACCTTGTGCCCTCTTATCTGACCTGCAGTACCACCAAGATTAGCTCGTGCATGAGAGATATGCCCCCCATGTGCGATTGAGAGTGCCATCATTCTCTCTCCAGGCTCCATAGCTGCAGTGTACATCATGAGGTTTGCAACCACACCCGAAATGGGTCGGACATCAGCAAATTCTGCCTTGTACAATTTCTTGGCGAGGTTCATACAAATGATCTCGACCTCATCAATGAACTTGCATCCTGCGTAGACTCTCTCGCCAGGCCACCCCTCTGCATAGCGGTCCCTAAAGTCACTGACTATCGCAGATCGTACACCAGGTGAGCTTACATTCTCAGAGGCAATGAGATTGATGGTATTTTTCATCCAATCGTCATGCTTTTCCAACAAATCAAAGATCGTGTCGTAGGTTTTCTTGTTATCGCTCAAACGACGGGCCTCCTTTACATCCAGAAGATGGTTGCGTTTGATAGAGGCTTCGTTATATGACTTGCGTCTTTACTAAATCCATCTCTTAATTCGAACTACCTGATGAGGGGAATTTTACTGAGAGTGCAGCATCACAACTCATACACTTCAGTATGGTGATCATAGGAGGATATTCTATCATGCCTTTCATCATCTGGGCCATTGTGCCCTGCATGCCTTTCATCATACCCACTCCCATCTTCATCATGCCTCCGAACATGCCTCCTTGAGCAGATGCTCGTTTCTGCATGCGTTCAAACTCCTCGGCGTACAGTGTCAATATTGATTCATCAACTCTATCAACAAATTGAGCAGTCATCTCTATTCTCAAGTCATCCTTACAGTATGGACATATTACGGTCATGTTCAATTACCCTACCGAACTTTCAGTGTGAGGGAATAGTATTGAAAGAATAAATACTCTAGC
Organism: uncultured archaeon; assembly: GCA_964391265.1. GTDB lineage: Archaea > Asgardarchaeota > Thorarchaeia > Thorarchaeales > Thorarchaeaceae > MP5-2226. The sequence continues at coordinate 3,334 of CAYMLT010000053.1, read as the reverse complement.
CTGTTAACTGCAACAGAACTAGTCAAAGCAGATGATGTACGTGCACGCTCCGACATATGTCGGTAGAGTTCATATATAGATAGACACGTAGAACTATACCATGTCACTATTCGAAGTTGTATTCAGGGCAAAGTATGACCATCCATTCGGGAAGATTACTAGAGAAAATCCATCATTAAGGATGTATCAATGGTGTAACGACAAGCATGACATCATTGAACTGGTCCTGCAAAAACAGCAAGACTATGAAACAATACGAGAAGACTTTGCACAGGCTGTCGAGGTTGTAGATGAAATACACAATGGTGCCAATGTACATGTTATCACACGGATGTGCGCATGTGGAGGACCTGGAACAGTCACAAACTACCTAGATGGCCCTGACATCCTGACAATCCCACCAATCGTTTATGAGAATGGCTGGGAGCATTTTAGACTGATTGTGTTCAGGCACGATGCCATCAAGAAACTCCTAAATCAACTACATGAAGCAGATTTCGAAGTTGAGATTATTAGAAAAGCCCCCTTTGACGGATACATTGCTAGTTCCCTTACACTCACTACAGATGCTCTTTTTTCAGGGCTTACCGCGAAACAGATGGATGCTCTCCTGACAGCCTATGCCTATGGCTACTTCAGATTTCCACGTGGATCAGACCTTCAGACCATTGCATCCAAGGTGAAGACAGGGAGAACGACCTTCTTGGAACACCTGAAAAAGGCAGAGAACAAAATAGTCACGGCTCTTATTCCTTATATTCAGTTATTCCGGCAGATACCCCAAGAACGGAAGGACGCACTGAGCCTTGTCGCTGATAGCATCTAGTCTATCTAGTTTCAGATACGTATTAGATATTTCCAGTGCTTACTGCAGGTGAAAAAAGGGTTGGTAGCAGCCCCACAAAACCTAGACAATCCTGGACATTTTCTGGTGGTTATTCATATAGTCTGGAGCAAGCCTACCTAGTGAGGTCATCATGACATCATCAAGGACCTCGCGGAGTCGTTCCCAGTGCCGTTTCCTGGGAGGACAAAACTCCGATGTCCAGATTTGTCTAGCTTACAATGAACGGTCCAAGACCATCATCAACATTAAGTATCAAATCAGGTCTTGATCTTCTCATACTATGATTACGGGATAAACGATTATCTGTGAGATATAGCAAGGACCCGTGCCCTCCCTTGTTCGAAGTCGCGCATAGCCTCTTCATATGCCTTGTACTTAAGGTACTTCGATGACTCCTTGGCATCGATTAGGTCCTGCTTCGGAATGTCCCTTGCCTTTGGCTCAGGAATCTCTGATACTTTCGTTGTATTCCGTTTCTGTGTCTGGGATCTTACTACTAATGTCATATCTCCTATTGCCACGCAAAATGGCATATGCTTTGTACCGACATATGACTACCGACATACGACAGTAGAATGCTTTACTCATACAAATAATGGTACGCAATCAAGGAGCGAACAAAATGCATGAAATGATTGCTTATTGTGGTTTGGACTGCGCTACGTGCGATGCATTCAAAGCGACCCAAGCCGGAGACCTTGAACAAAAGATACAGATTGCTGAACGATGGGCAAAAGATCTCAAGATGGAGTTTACGTCTGACGATATTACTTGTGATGGATGCAAGTCAGACAGGATATCTGCTTGGTGTCAGAGAGTCTGCGAGATACGACCCTGTGCTGCAGGACGAGAAGTGGACACATGCGCTCACTGCAACGAATACTTATGTGAGAAACTCGATGGGTTCTTGACAGGCGAACCAGTGGCACGATCGATTCTTGAAGAGATTCGAGAGACAATCTAGAGAGATTACGAATCGAATGGACAGGGTTCAATTAGACTCCTGTTCATCTCCATCCTCATAATAAGAACTTGCCTTTCAGATTTCTGTAGTCTTAAGACGGCGGATAACTTCAACGATATCCAACTACATGCAATATAGGTTGCATTCCGAAATCTCTATGACTGAAAGAGGTGCAGAAGCAAAATTACGGGCCAGTGGCTAAGCCAGGCATAGGCTACTATGCACCACATTAACTACATTCAAACAAAAGGATTCCCATTCCTAGGTTGTTTGGTGTTAATACTGCAGCTCGCTATTACTTTTTTTACGAAGAATCAGCAATACTTGATTCTTGAAAGAATATCTTGATTATTCCATATCTATAAATAATGATTCAATACCAGCTTGTCTTAGAGGGGTTCAATTGAGCTGCAAACCTGTTATCGTGGAAAGAGTAAGGAAGAGTTTCAGCTCTGGAAAAAAGATGATTGATGCAGTCAATGGTTTATCGTTTCATATCGCTAAAGGAGAGATTGTTTGTCTCCTTGGTCCAAATGGAAGTGGTAAAACAACGACACTCAAAATGGTTTGCGGTCTAATTGAACCGGATTCCGGGGCTGTGAAAATCCTAAATCAAAATCTTTCGGGAAACAAACGACTCCTCATGCACATTGGAGTTATGCTTGAAGGAAGTCGGAATATATACCCATATCTTTCTCCTTTAGAGAATATCAAATACTATGCAAGAATCACTGGATTCGATGGTCCGGAGATGATATCCAAAGCTGAATCATTACTAGAAGCATTCTCACTTGCCGATCGAAAAAATGACTCTTGTTCCAAGTTATCACTAGGAATGAAACAGAAAGTAGCCCTGTGCTGTACAATGGTAAGTGGGCCTGAAATGCTGCTTCTCGATGAACCTACATCTGGGCTGGATGTAATTACGAAACGGGATGTCATAAACACAATTTCACAGATGAAGAAAGACGGGAAATCCATTCTCTTAATGACTCACCAGATGGACGTTGCTGAAAAGCTTGCAGATAGAATTGTAATCATTAACAAAGGTCAAATTATCATAGAAGGAACCCCAAAATCGCTCTCACAATACATGGACACTACTATATTCAAAATAACACTTCAGGAGTCTGCTGATGCAGCAAGGAGCTTGCTTGAACCTCACTTCAAAGCTGATATAGAGAACAATGAAATTACTCTGCATAATACAACACAACAGGAAATTTCTGGCCTCTTTGACAAACTTACTGCCGCAAATCTAAGTGTGCTTTCAATAACAAAGAATCTTTCTTTGGAAGAAAGTGTGATTCGGCTTATGGAGGGAATTCAATGAAACATATCATCGCCTTTAAGGGGGAGCTTCGCAGAACAATTCAGGAAGCTAAGAATTATTGGCTTCAAACGGTATCAAATGTAGTTTCAACTGCAATTTTTTTCCTAGGATTTTCGTTTTCAATATCCGCCAATCTAAGAGGCTCTAATCTCTTTCTGTTGATTTCGATGCTGCTATGGTATTTCTCTCT